>JASHTH010000289.1 GCA_030040655.1 Acidobacteriaceae bacterium
ACGAGATGGAAGATCGCCGCCGAATACGCCGCCACGCCGCAGCCCAGGAACATATAGCCGAGCTGCGAGACTGTCGAGTAAGCGAGCACGCGCTTGATGTCCGTCTGGACGAGGCCGATCGTCGCCGCAAAGAACGCCGTCGCCGCGCCAATCACCGCAACTGTGCCCAAAGCGAATGGCGAACGATCGAAGAGGAAATGCGTGCGCGCGATCATGTACACGCCGGCGGTCACCATGGTCGCTGCGTGAATCAGCGCCGAGACCGGCGTGGGGCCCTCCATGGCGTCGGGCAGCCAGACGTAGAGCGGCAACTGCGCGCTCTTTCCGGTCGCGCCCACCAGCAGGCACAGCGCGATCGCCGTCAGCACCCCACCCTGCCATGCCGGATTCGCTTCGAGTTTGGCGGCGACCTCGCTGAAGGTGAGCGTGCCGAAGTTCGCGAGAAGCAGAAACAGTCCGATCAGAAATCCGAAGTCGCCGATGCGATTCACGATGAAGGCCTTCATGCCCGCATCGGCCGCGGACTTCTTCTCAAACCAGAACCCGATCAGCAGGTACGACGCCAGTCCCACGCCCTCCCAGCCTACAAACATCAGCAGCGCGTTGCCGGCCAGCACTAGGACTGTCATGAAAAACAGGAAGAGGTTCAGGAACGAGAAATAGCGCCAGTAGCCCTCTTCATGACCCATGTACCCGACCGAATAGATATGGATCAGGAATCCGACTCCGGTCACGATAAGCAGCATCACCAGCGAAAGCTGATCGAGCACGAAGCTGAAGTCGATGTGCAGCGTGCCGGTATTGATCCACGGGATCGGACAGGTTTCGGTATATGGCAGAGTAAGCCAGCCGTAGTTTTGAGGGCCGCATGGTGCGCACTTCGTAATATGGAAAAAGAGCGCAAAAGCGGCATTGCATACGACTGCGAACGAGCCCAGCGGCGCCAGCAGCGCAATCGTGCTCACCAGCCATTTGGGCAGGCCGCGGCCAAGGAGCCCGTTCAGCAGGAAGCCCGCGAACGGCAGGACCGGAATCAGCAATAGGTCAAACGATCCGTTCATAGCTTCATCAAATCGATCCGGTCAACCGCCAACGTTTGGCGCACGCGAAACACGGCAATAATGATCGCCAGGCCCACGGCCGCTTCCGCCGCGGCCACCATCATCACAAAAAAGACAAAGATCTGCCCCTTCACCGCGTGCCACTGGTGCGCGAAGGTCACAAAGGAAAGGTTCACCGCGTTCAGCATCAGCTCGATCGACATGAACACGGTGATCAGGTTCCGTTTGATCAAGAAGCCGGCTACGCCCAGGCAGAACAGCACCGCGCTCAGCAGCAGATACCAGGAGAGAGGAATCATTTGCCGCCGGTCCTTTCTCCCTCGGTGCTGCGCGCCAGCGCCACTGCGCCCAGAATCGCGACCAGCACGAGAACCGAAGTTACTTCAAAGGGCAGCAACAACTCGCGGAAGAGAACGCGGCTAAGATCCACGGTCGAGGTGATGCCGTCGCTCAGGGTCGCCGCGTGAAGTCCTGTCGCTTTCACAATGACGGTCGCAATCAGGGCCAGCATCACGACCACCGCGGGGAAGCCCACGGCCTTGGCCGCGCGGCTGCCCAAGGTGCGCTCTTCGCGCCCGGCGTTGAGCAGCATCACCACGAAGGTGAACAGCACCATGATGGCGCCGGCGTAGACGATTACTTGGGCGGCGGCCAGGAACTCCGCCCCCAGCAGCAAATAGAGCACGGCCAGCGACGTCATCACCACGATAAGCGAGAGCGCGCTGTTGATGGGGTGCCGCTGGAGCAGCAGGTTGACTGCTCCGGCAAGGCACAATCCGGCAAACACGATAAAAAGCGTCAGGTACATCGTTCCGTCGCTTGCGCTCGAGGCCGGCCTGTGCTGCCCGGCTCAATTAAAATGGAGGAAGATACAGCCAACCGATTCGTCAAATCCCTCCCGATTGTAAATCAGCAATGCGCAGCTTTTGGTTCGCGTTCGGCGTGGGGTTCAAAGGGGCTGCGGAAAAACCTCGTTCCACGAGACAAGTGTCAGGCCACGACTTTAGTCGTGCCGCAAACGCAACGAAATTGTCGTGGGCTTTAGCCCCTGAGGGGCGATTTCGAACTTGCGCAGAGCCTCCATAATCGAACCGACGCCGTTCACGATACCGGGTGATAGGCCTGCCAAAGGCTGGTGGCCACAATGTTCAGGATGGCCAGCGGCATCAGGTATCTCCAGCCGAAGTTCATCAGTTGGTCATAGCGGAAGCGCGGCAACGTTCCGCGCACCCATACATACAGGAAGAGGAAGCAGAACACTTTCAAGGCAAACCAGAGGATCGGGAAGACGGCGTGCGCCACGATGTTTTCCGGCGGCGGAATGAAGTCGCCGAAGGGGCTCGTCCACCCGCCCAGAAACATCAGCGTGGCCACGCAACCCACGGTGATCATATTGGCGTACTCGGCCATGAAGAACATGGCGAACTTCATCGCGCTGTACTCGGTGTGGTAGCCGCCGGTCAGCTCGCTTTCACACTCAGGCAAATCGAAGGGCGCGCGATTGGTCTCCGCATAGGCGGCCATCAGATAAATGAAAAAAGCGACAAACTGGAATCCGCCGAAGATATTCCAGGTCAAAATCCCTTTTGTTGCTTGCTGCTCCACGATCTCGCGCAAGTTGAACGAGTGGTCGAGGATCACTACACCCACCAGCGAAAGCCCCAGCGCCAACTCGTAGCTGATCAACTGCGCCGAAGCGCGCAGCGAACCCAAAAGCGAGTATTTACTGTTCGACGACCACCCCGACAGCGCGATGCCGTACACGCCGATGGACGTAATGCCGAGGATCACCAGCAGACCGATGTTCACGTTGGAGATCTGGAACAGCGGCAGCCCTTTGGGCCCGACATTGGGCTCGCCGAAGGGAACCACCGCGATGGAGATGGTAGCGCAGGCGAAAGAGAGAATGGGCGCCAGCAGATAGAGCGGCTTATACACGCCCGTTGGCGTTACGTCTTCTTTCAGCAGGTTCTTCAACCCATCGACCAGCGGCTGGAGCAGCCCGAACGGCCCCACGCGGCTCGGTCCCCAGCGGTTCTGGATGCGCCCCACGAGCTTGCGCTCGAGCAGCACGGTGTAAGCCACCGCCATCAGGAGCACGACCGTGACCACCACCACCTTCAGCAAGCTCCACAGGAAGAATTCAACGATCGTCACGCGTCTCTAACCTCTGAGTTTCGAAACAACACTCGAAATCGTGCTTGTCATCCTGAGCCAAGCCGGTCGCGCCTTGCGCAACCGGCGCAGTCGAAGGATCTGCGGTTCACCGAAAGCCCGGGTGCCCCATCCTTGCGACGTCCTTGTTTTTGTCGCAAGGGTGGGATAATCCAAGCCAGCGCCTCCGTGCCCCATCCTTTCGGTTTTTCTTGCCGAAAGGGCGGGACAAACTCCTTCAATCCCCGACCGCCGCCGGCATCACATCCGCCTGGTACTCTTCCAATTTCTTCAGCGCCCGGCTGTGCCTCCCCAGCGTTCCCGACGTAAACAGCGTGTCGTGCGCGGGAATCGCCAGATCGGGCCCGGTAAACGTGTAAAGCGGCACAAATCCCGGCTCGCTGGGCACTTCGTTCCCGGCAAACAGATTGAGCCGGTCCAGCTTGTAGCTCGGCACCAGCCGCTCGATCTCATCCAGCGCGGCCAGCGGATCGAACGGACTCAATTTCGGCTCCAGTCCGTTGGCCGCAAGCCACACCGCGTGCTGGTCCGCCTCGCCGGCCTGCGCGCCGCGGCTCTGCCCCAGGTCCGCGGTTACGCCCCGCTGGCCAAACGGAACGAGCTCTTTCACATCCTCACCCATGCTGGCGGCGAGGCGCACCAGGATCTCGAAGTCTGGCTTCACTCCGGCGCGATCGGCCGCTTTCCGCGCGAGCTGGATATCGCCAAACGTGTTCGTCACTGTCCCGGTCTTTTCATACAGGCTCGCCGAAGGAAGCACCACGTCGGCCAGCGCTGCCGTCTCGCTAAGAAAGATGTCTTGGACAATGACAAAGGTGTTTTTGAATGTCGCCGGATTCATGTTGTAGCGTGCCGCTGGGTTCGCGCCCATCACCAACAGCGCGCCCATCTCGCCCCGGCCCAGCGCCGCCAGCATTTCGGGCTGCGTCATGCCCGGCTGCGAAGGCATGCCCGGGTATTCTGAAGCGAACGCTCCCGGCGTGATGACAGGCACGTAGCCGGGCAGCAGGTCGGGCAGCAATCCCATGTCCGCCGCGCCCCGCGAGTTGGCCCAATCGCCCAGGTATGCAAAGCGAACCCCATCCCGCTTCAATCCCCAGGTGACAAAGTCCTCGAGCTGTTTGCCGTGGTACTCGTAGCCGAGGATCACGATCAGCTCCTCCTCGGCAAGCAGCGCTTCGCGAAAGGCTTTATCGCCGATCACCGAATCGTTGCCGCCAAAGTACGAAGCCAGTGCCGCGTAGCCGTCGAGCGGCAAACGCAACGCCATCTTCGCCTGCCGCTCCAGCTTGATGCGCCGCGTGTTGGCCACATAGAGCCGCGCCTTGTTCAGCCGCACGTTGGTGCGGATCTGCCACGCCAGCAGCGGATGCTCCTGCGTGGGGTCGCCGCCGACGAGCAGAATCGCCGGCGCTTTGAGCACGTCGCGCAAACTCGCCGCCCGGCTGTGCCGCCCTGCAAAGGCGCGAATGAACGAGGCATAGTCGGCCGTGCGCTCGTGATCGATATGGTTGGTGCGCAGCACCTTGCGCGCGAACTTCTGTAAGAGATAATTCTCTTCGTTGGTGGTGCGGTTCGCGCCCAGCACGCCGATCGCCGCGCCGCCGCGCGTGTCACGGACTTCCTTCAGCTTGCTGCCGGCCAGGCGCAGCGCGTGCTCCCACGTCGCCGGCTCCAGCTTGCCCGCCGCGTTGCGCACCTGCGG
>JASHTH010000290.1 GCA_030040655.1 Acidobacteriaceae bacterium
TGCGTGGCGCCGAGTCCGGCGACAAAGTAGCCGCGGCGAATGCGCCCGCTCTCTTCGAGGGCTTTCAGCACGTCATAGACAGCGCCGAAGCCGCCGGGAACGTTCTCGGCCGCAACCGCTTCGCGCATCAGCACGCCGTAGCGGCTGAGAAGCTGCATGGCCAAAGCGTGGCTACGCTCGGTCGCTGTGGGACCGGCCCAGACGGCCGAGGCATTTGCATTCTCCAGGGTCCGAGAATCCTGATTTGGGGCACCCATAGTCTGCTCCTCGCCGGCTGAAGCCGGCTCGGAGTTAGAAAACAAGGGGCTTTGATCGGCACGACTGAAGCCACCCCAGCGACGAAGACCTGTCGCTGGGGACCCCGGCAAGTCGTGCCCTGACTCATTTGGGTCCAGACCGGCACGACTCAAGTCGGGCCCTGGCTCATTTGGTTCCAGACCGGCACGACTCAAGTCGTGCCCTGACTCATTTGGGTCCAGACCGGCACGACTGAAGCCGTGCCCTGTTACAAGGCCCTTCTGCGATTGAAGCGGCAGCACGGACCACCGTCCTTGCGCGTTGGGCGGGGTGGTGCGGCGTGAACGAAAGACGGCGCCGGTATGCAGCCGGCGCGGCACGCGAGCGCTCTCCGGCCGCTGGGTGTAAGCGCGCAGCGCGTGCAGCGAATCGTTGGTGACGAGCCCTCGCCAGACAAGACTCCACAGGGCGTCGATCGACTCGCCGGGATAGCCTCCACCCGCGGCCTGATGCAGCGGCTCGAAGAAGCTGGCTCCGGTGGACTCGAGGACGGAGAGCAGTTTTTCTTCGCGCTCGGTGAGCGGCTCAGTAAGCGGGCGATGTTGCGCCAGCAGTGGGAGCTTATCGGCGAGAAAGAGAGCGATGCGGCCGTCGCGCTCGCCCAGCGGCTCCACGCCGGCCCACGCCACCTCGCCCGCCGCGATCAGCGTGTCGAGTCCGGCCGGCGAATAATCCGCAATGCGCGCGGGCAGAATCGACGATTCCAGCAAGGAGGCCGGCAGCGGCGCGCCCTGCAAACTCTCGATCACATCGAGCAGCGCATCGAGATGCCCCGCGCCGCCGCGGCGCGGCGTGAGCAGCCCCTGCCAATGCGTAAGGAAGCGCGCCAGCGTATGCTGCTCCACGGGTTCGACTTCTTTGCGCAGCCTGGCCAGCGACTTGCGCCGAATCTGGCGCAGGATTTCCGTATCACACCATTCGCGGTGGAGACCACCGGGGCGGAATCCCCCTTCGACAACGCGGCCATCCTGCGCCAGCGAATGCAGCGTGCGTTCGATCACGGCGGCATCCAGGCCGAAGCGCTCTGCGGGCTCGCGCACAGTAAATGGTCCATGTGTTCGCGCGTACCGGCGCACCAATTCCAGCACGGGGTGCGCGACCGGCTCAAGCAGCGCTCTTGCGAGCCCAGGCGGCAGCGGAATGCCGAGCGCATCGCGGTAACGCGCCGCATCTTCGGCTGCGATCAACCTTCGTTCGCCGCCGATGCGCAGGTCGAGGAGCCGGCGAGCGCGGACAAGGCGGTCAACGTGTTGCAGGAGGTCAGCGGAAACGACCCGCCGCGCCAGCTCTTGGCGGGAAAGATCCCCGAGGCGCAGGCACAGGTCGTGAATGCCGTCCGCAGAGCGGGCGCGCGTCGTCTCGGTAAGGCACTGGATTTGCTCCTCGACTTCGGCAATCGCGTCGGCATTGAGCAGCTCGCGCAGATCGGCTTCGCCGAGCAGTTCGCGCAACTGGTCCTGATCGATGGTGAGAGCCTGGGCGCGGCGCTCGGCCAGTGGCGCGTCTCCGTCATAAATAAAGTTGGCGACGTAGCTGAAAAGCAGCGAAGCGGCAAACGGCGAGGGCGTACGCGTGTCGACCACATGGACGCGAATCTGCCGCTGCTCGATGGCGCGCAGGGTCTCGTTCAGCGCCGGCATGTCGAAGATATCGCGCAGGCACTCGCGATAGGTCTCGAGCAACAGCGGAAACGAGGGGTAGCGGGAAGCCACGCTGAGCAGGTCGTAGGAGCGCTTGCGCAACTGCCACAGCGGCGTGCGCGCGTCGGCGCGGCGGCGCGGCAACAGCAGCGCGCGGCCGGCGGCCTCGCGAAAGCGGCCGGCAAACAGCGCGGTCGAACCCAATTGATTCAGCAGCAGAGCCATCGCTTCGGCCGGCTCGACGAGAATCCAGTCGGGATCGGGCGGCGCGTCGGTATCGGGAAAGCGCAGAACAAACCCGTCGTCGCTCCAAAGCGCTTCCACCTCGGGCCCGCCGGCGGCGCGAAGGCGCGCGGCGATCGCCATGGCCCAGGGGGTGTGGATGCGGCGGCCGAAAGGCGTGAGGACGCAGACGCGCCAATCGCCCAGCTCGTCTTTGCAACGCTCGACCACAATCGTGCGGTCGTCGGGAACTTGCCCCGTCGCGGCTTCCTGATCGGCAAGAAAGCGCAACAGATTCTCGGCAGCGCCGGGGTCGAGATCGTGCTCGGTGACGAGGCGGGTTAAAGCGGCGGGCTTGGGCAAAGCGCGCAGTTCGCGCACCATGGCGCCGATGCGCCGGCCGAACTCGAGCGGCCGGCCCGGGCCGTCGCCTTTCCAGAACGGCATCTTTCCCGGCTCGCCGGGCGCGGGAACCACCAGTACGCGATCGTGCGTGATATCGACGATGCGCCACGTCGATGCGCCGAGGATAAACGTCTCGTTGGTATGCGACTCGAAGACCATCTCTTCGTCGAGCTCGCCGACACGAATGGGCTTTCCCTCCGTGTACGCAAGGAAGACACCATAGAGGCCGCGGTCGGGAATCGAGCCGGCGTTGAGAATGGCCAGCCGCGCGGCGCCCTCGCGCGCCATGACGACGTTGCGCACGCGGTCCCAGGTGAGCCGCGGACGCAACTCGGCGAACTCGTCGGAGGGATAGCGCCCGCTGAGCAGGTCGAGCACGCCGTCGAAGACCGGGCGCGTGAGGCCGGCGAAAGGAGCGGCGCGGCGAACCAGGTCGTAGAGGATATCGACACTGACCTCGGACTTGGGCAGGTCAGTAGGGACTGAGGGGCTAGGGACTAAGGGGCTCGGGACTAAGGGACTCGGGACTAAGGGACTGAGGAACAGATTGCCGCTGCCTGCGCTCTTTCTATTCCCTGTTCTGGACCCTGGACGCTGGACGCTGGACGCTCGACCCTTTCCTGGACGCTGGACGCTGGAAGCTTGCGGCGTGGGTGGATGCGCCACGATGGCCACAATCTGCTGGGCCAGCACATCGAGCGGGTTGC
>JASHTH010000291.1 GCA_030040655.1 Acidobacteriaceae bacterium
TTTTGGTCCAGCCGCAACGGCCGCCAGAGGGCGTTCCTTCTCGGCGGCGCGGTCGCGACGGCTTTGCTCGTTACGGTTTTTGTGCGGCTCATCGGCTCCCCGGACTACAAGCCGCTCTTCACGGGCCTGGAGCCGGACGACGCGCAAACGCTGGGCGCCAAGCTCGACGAGCAGGGGATCTCCCATAAGATCAGCGCGGATGGCAAGACGCTCAGCGTTCCGTCCGACAAGCTCGCCGCGGCGAGAATGCAGACCGCGGCGCAGGGCGACTTGCACAGCGGGCGCATGGGCTTCGAACTCTTTGACAAGATGTCCTGGGGCCAGACCGAATTCGACGAAAAGGTCACCTATCAGCGCGCGCTCGAGGGCGAGCTGGCGCGGTCCATCCAGACCTTGGCCGACGTGGAAAGCGCGCGCGTTCACCTGGTGATGCCCACCGACTCCGTCTTTGTCGATCGCGAGCGCGGCGCCAAGGCATCGGTCATTCTCAAGCTCCGCAACGGCATGCTCTCGAAGGATGCTGCGCTTGCGATCTCGCGGCTTGTCGCCGGCGCCGTCGACGATCTCAGGCCCGAGAGCGTTTCCATCGTGGATGCCGACACCGACCGCTCGCTGGGAATTCAGGATGCAGCCGGCGAAGGGCAAGGGAGCAGCTCGGACCTGAGTGCGCGCCTCGTCGGCACACTCGAGCCGATTGTGGGCGCCGGCAAAATCCGCGCCAGCGTGAATGTGGATTACGACCAGGGATCGACCGACGAGAACCAGGAAAAATACGATCCCACCGTCAGCGCACTGCTCAGCGATCAGAAATCCGAGGATCACGCCGGCGGCAGCCCGGTTCCGGCGGGAGTTCCCGGCGTCACCAGCAACGTTCCCACTGCCGCCAATCAAAACAAGCCGGCGCCGCAGAATGCGACGCAGAGCTCCACCACGGAATCGGCGCAGTACGGAGTGAACCGGACGGTGATTCATACCGTCACTCCCGCTGGCCGCGTCCAGCGAATCACCGCGGCCATTCTTGTCGATGATGCCGTCGTCAAAAGCGTGCAAAAGGGCAAGACGACCTACACGCGGAAGAAGAGATCGCCGCAGGAACTGGAACAGATCAAAGAGCTTGCCGAGGCTGCAATTGGCTTCGATGCCAAACGCGGCGACACCATCAGCGTTGAGAATCTGTCGTTCGACACGGATGCATCGGAGTTGGACGTTCCCGCACCAACATGGACCACGGAGGTTCAGAAGACGGTCACGGATTATTCCGGGCTGCTACGGCCCATCTCGCTCCTGGTTCTCTTCGTGTTGGTGTACATGTTCATGATTCGGCCGGTGCAGAAGCACGCATTCAAGCCGTCGCCAATTCCGGCCGGCAATGACCATCTCCTGCCGTCGCCGCAGCCAGGCGCTCTTCCCGGCGCACGCGTCGAACTGAGCGCCGGCCCGGTACGCGCGGCCCAGCTCAAGGAAGAAACCGCGGAGCTGATCAAGCAAAAGCCCATGCACACGACGCGTGCGGTGCAGGCGTGGCTGCGAGAGGAGCCGTCATGAGCGCAGCCGAACGCACCATACTCGCAGGACCGCGCAAGGCTGCCATCCTTCTCTCCGTGCTTGGCGAAGATGCGGTAGCGCCGATTCTGCGCAGCCTTCCCGATGAGGACCTGGAGCGGATCACCGAAGAAGTTGCGCACATGGGCCAGGTGCCCGTCGAAATCACCGTTCAGGTTCTCGAAGAGTACCAGGAGATGATGTCAGCGCAGGAGTTCGTCGCCGTCGGCGGACAGGAGGTGGCCGCGCGCATGCTGGTGAAGGCCTTCGGCGAGAACGGCGCCAAAAGCAAAGTGGAGCGGCTCGCGCAGAGCGACGAAACCAAGTCGTTCAAGATCGAGACGCTGAAAAAGGCCGACCCGCAGCAGTTGGCGCGGTTCCTGGTCGGCGAGCACTCGCAAACCAAGGCCCTGATTCTCGGCCATCTCGATGCCCGGCAGGCTTCGGCGCTGCTGATGAAACTCGAGCCCGAGGCGCGCGCCGATTGCGTGCGGCGCCTGGCCAATCTGGGCAACTTTTCGCCGGAAGTGGCGGCGAAGGTTTCCAACGTGCTGAATCGCCGCCTGCGCTCGGTGGGCGACCAGACGCGCAAAACCGGCAACGGCTTCCGGAACATCGCCGAGCTGATGAACCGGCTCGACCCGGATACAGCCAAGGAGATCCTGGAAACCATCGAGCGCGAAGAGCCCAAACTGGCCATCAGCATTCGCGACGGGATGTTCACCTTCGACAACTTCCTCGAAGTGCCCGAGCAGGAGATGCGCGAGCTGATGAACGTTATCGACAAGAAAACGCTGATGGTGGCGCTCAAAGGCACCAGCGAAGACGTGCGCAGCCACTTCTACCGCACCATGTCGTCGCGAGCCGTGGAGATGATGAAAGAAGACTCCGAAGTCATGGGTCCTGTGCGCAGCAAGGATGTCGCCAAGGCGCAGGCCGAGATTGTGGCCATCGCGCGCAAGCTCGAGGCGGAAGGAAAGATCGTGTTGAAGAGTGAGGGAGAAGACGAGTATGTCCTCTAGTGCAGCCATCTACTCAATGCCCTTTGCGGCGTTACAGTATCCCGATATAGCCAATGGTGGTTCCGGCAGCCGCGATGCGCAGCCGAACGGCATGAACCCGTTTTCTTCGCAACCGGGCAAACGGCGCGCCGAAGTGGAGATGACGGAAGCCGAATTCGCGGCCAGGATTCGCCAGGAGCGCGCCGATGCCGCGGGCCAGGCCGAGCAAAAGCTCCGCCAGGACTACGAACAGAAGCTGACAGCCGCGCGCGCGCCGATCGCCTCGGCTCTCAAGGAGTTCACTGCGGAGCGCGACGACTACTTCGCGCGCGTTGAAGCCGAAGTCGTGCAACTTTCGCTTTCCATCGCCGCAAAGATTCTTCATCGCGAGGCGCAAGTCGATCCCATGCTGGTGGCCACGCTGGTCAGGATTGCGATCGAAAAGATGCGTGAGGAGTCGAGCGTCACCATCCGCGTCGGCGCCGGCCGCGGCAGTGCGTGGAAGCAGTTCTTTGCCGGCGCAGCGAATGCCGCGTGCATCGAAATCGTGGAAGATCCGCAACTCACCGATCACGATTGCCTGCTGGAAACCGAGCTCGGAACCGCAAACTTTGGACTCGATACCCAGTTGAAGGAAGTCGAACAGGGATTCTTCGATCTGCTCGCCTTGAGGCCGGCTTCGCGATGAAACGCGCGCTGCTCGCACCTTACGCCCACCATATCGAGGCGGGATCCACGCTGCGCTGGAAAGGCCGCATCAACCAGGTGGTGGGCAATCTGGTGGAGTCCGACGGTCCCTTCTGCTTTGTCGGCGAATCGTGCGAGATCCGGGACGCGGCCGGCCGCGCTTACTCCGGAGAGATCATCGGTTTTCGCGGATCGACGATGCTGTCGATGACCGCCGATCCGTTGCGCGGCGTCCGTTTCGGCGACCAGATCGCGACCTGGGGAGCACGTCCCTCGGTGCGCGTCGGTCCCGACCTGCTCGGGCGCGTCGTCGACACGGCGGGCAACCCGCTCGACGGCAAAGGCGACTATCGCGCTTCGCATTCCATGCTGATCGACGGCTCCGCGCCCTTGCCGCTCGACCGCGTGCCCATCCGCGAGCCATTGAGCTGCGGTATTCGCGCCATCGACGGTTTTCTCACCTGCGGCCGCGGCCAGCGCGTCGGCATCTTCGGCGGCAGCGGCGTAGGCAAAAGCACGCTGATCGGAATGATGGCGCGTGGCACCGCGGCGGATATGACCGTGCTGGCGCTGGTCGGAGAGCGCGGCCGCGAGGTCGGCGAGTTCCTTGAAGTGCTGGGTGAAGAGGGCCTGTGTCGCGCGGTCGTGGTGGTCTCCACCTCCGATCAATCGCCTCTGCTTCGCCTGCGCGCCCCGCTCGCGGCCACAGCCATCGCCGAGTACTTCGCGAGCCTCGGCCGCAATGTGTTGCTCATCGTCGACTCGCTAACTCGCTTTGCCATGGCGCAGCGCGAGATCGGGCTCGCCGCCGGCGAGCCTCCCACGGCCAAGGGCTACACGCCTTCAGTCATCAACACCCTGGCGCGGCTCGCCGAGCGCGCGGGCAACTTCTCCGAGGGAAGCATCACCGCGTTCTACACCGTGCTCATGGAGGGCGACGATCAACAGGATCCGGTGGTCGATACGGTCCGGTCCCTGCTCGACGGGCACGTCATCCTCGACCGCAATCTCGCCATGCGCAGCCACTACCCCCCGATCTCGATTCTGGAAAGTCTCAGCCGCCTGATGCCGAGCGTCGTGGACAAGCCGCATCTCGCTAAGGCGCGCGCCCTGCGGCTGCTGCTGGCGGCTTACGTTCGCTCGGAGGACTTGATTCGCATCGGCGCGTACCAGAAGGGCACGGATGCGGTGCTCGACAGCGCCCTCGAAATTCTGCCCGCGCTCAACGCGCTTCTGCAGCAAACGCCCAACGAGCTCAGCGGCCTTCGGGAAGCGATCGACCGATTGGTGGCGATCCCCACTTAGCCTATGGCATTTCGATTTTCGCTTGCGACGGTCTTGCGCTATCGCGACAGCATGGAAAAGCGCGAAGAGCTTGCGCTCAAGAGGGTCCTCATGGAGATCGCGCGCACGCGGCTCCAGATCGACCAACTTGCCCGTCAAATCGCGCAGTCGCAGGAAGCGCTCGAAAAAACTCTCAAGCATCCTGTTTCGGCTGCCCGCCTGAAATGCATGGTCTCCGAGATCGATGTTCTCCTCGATCGAAAGAAGACCCTTATCGAATCCCTTGCGGCGCTCGAGCGGCAGCGCCAGCTCCAGATGCAGGCCTACCACGCTGCGCATCGCGACCGAAAGATGCTGAGCGAGATGGCGAATCGCCAGCGCGATGCCCATGACCAGGAACGCGCCCGGCGCGAGCAGAAATTCGTCGACGACGTCTTTGCCGCCCGCGCCCGCCGCAACTGATCCATTCCATTCGCGCCGCGTCTCTCCTCAGGCCCCCAAAAAGCTTGAGCGTACTTCTGTACCGTAGGAGCGACATTTCGCACTCGATCGAACCCGGCAATCCTTGCCTATTCGAACGCGGCAAACGTTGCCGACTGCGTTGACCGAGCGGTTTTCCGGCTTCGGGGCCTGGCTACTCAACTTCTTTGTTTTCAGTGCATATTGGGTGGCCTTCTCGCTCGATCCGCTGCCCATTCCTGGCGCGCCACGTGCAATCACCAGTGCGTGCGAATTGCAACTCATCGATCGACGAACACGACCCCGGCCGCGGCGCTCGAGAAGAATACTCAGCGCGCGGGCGGGAGTTTCTTCGAAGCTCTCAGCCAAGCCTCGGGCTTATTGGCAGCTTCGTCGAAGTCCGCCGCCCCCGCGACCCCGAACACTGCATCGCCGCGCAACTCCGAGGCAGAGCAGGTTGCAACCCCGGAAAACGAGCGGACCCCCGCCACCCAGATTCCCACTCAGGATGCGCAAGCTGTAGCCGTTTCGACGGATCCCAAAAACGGCGCCAAGCAAGGGCCGGCGCAGGCGACTGCCCCGAGTTCCACGACGAGTTCGGCACAAGGTACAACGAACGAGGAAGATCGCCAGCATTTGTCCTCAACCACTCTTGCCGCAAAGATCGCCGCGGCCGTGGTTGTTCCTGCCTTGCCGCTCATCGCTTCTGCTGTCGTCACCGCCGCCGCGCCTTTACCTCAGTTGGTTTCCGACGGGAATCCCGCCGGAATCCATCACGAATCCAATACCAATTCCTCCGCGATCGCCGCAGCGCCTGCCGAGGATCTCGGCGCGCTCCCCACACACGGCGGAGCGAAAATCGACGGGAATTCTCAGCCGACCGCTCTACATCCTGCGGATGCACGAACTGGAGCTGAATCGGACTCGGTTGCAGCGTCTCAAGATGCGCCGAGTTCCGGGCCCGCAGTTTCTTCTTCAGGAACTGCGATGGCGCAGAACCTGAGTATCGCGACATCCCCGCTCGTCGACCTTCTCTTCCCGCCAATGGGCATTCCGTCCAACATCGAAGGCACGGCTGAGACAGCCAACAACACCCAGGCGATCAAGGTTCCCGATCAGAGCGGCGCGAGAACTTCTGATTCGCAAAGCGCCGATGGGTCTGCGAAGTCATTCGCATCGCAGCCCGCATCGTCCGATTCCTCCGTCGCCGGCGCGGGCAACGCCAATCAGGCCGGTCAGCACGCGCAGACCAACACATCGCAGCCGGCGGTCGAGCCTTCCAAGCCCGTGGATTCTGGCGCAATGCCGGCTCAATCCCTTGCCGCTCAGAGTGCTCCTCGTGAATCCGCCGCCCATGCGCAAGCAGATGCACCCGCAGATGCCACCCGCCCCAGCGGTCAATCGCTCCCGCTGCAAACCGGTGATGACGCGGCTACAGCCGCCATCAACACCGCCCGGCTGATCCAGAGCATGAGCCAGACGGAGATGCGCGTGGGGATGCATTCGGCGGAGTTCGGAGAGATCTCCATCCGCACCGCGGTTTCGCAACAGCAGATGACGGCGCAGATCTCCGTCGACAGTAGCGACCTGGGCAAAGCCATCTCCGCCCATATTCCCGCCATGCAAGAGAAACTCGGCGGCGAAACGGGGCTCAGGGCGCTGGTGGAAGTCAGCCAGGGCAGCATGTCGTTCTCGGGCGAGCAGGGCAACTCCTCGCCACGGCAGCAACCGAGCTACGCGGCGCCGGCCCGCATCGCCGCGACAGCCGCACCGGTCGAAGCCGATTATCCGATTTCGCAAGCAACTACATGGGCAGTCAGCAACGGCTATCGGCTCGATATCAGGGCCTAAAGCGTTTTAGGGAATGCTGTAAGGCAGGGCAAGGAGGCTATGGCGGTTTCGGAAACGATGTCGCCGAAGAAAGGTTGCAAAGTCGGCGCGATCACCGGGGAGCGACGACCCTGTTCCACAACAGAAGCCTCACACGATTTCCTAAAACGCTGTAGAACGAGTTTTCTTCACGAGAGGAAAGGAAGATGAATATACAAGGTTTCCATCCCTTGATTAGCGCACCGGTGCTGGGGCAATCCGCCAGCGCAACCGCCGCCACGAGCGCAACCCCGAGCACGAGCTCCACGTCGAGCAGTTCCTCGAGCTCCAACGGTCTTTCGGCCAACGATCTGGAGAGCACCTTTCTCAATCTGCTGGTAACTGAGTTGCAGAATCAGGATCCAACGCAGCCGGTCGATCCGACCGAAATGGTCGGCCAGATGGTGTCGCTGAATCAGCTCGATCAGCTCATCTCCATCAACCAGACGCTAACGGCCCTAACCACGCCGATTTCATCTACGACGCCGACGAGTCCGACGAGTCCCACGGATCCCCCGAATACCAACAATTCGCAGCCGCCGGCGAACGACAACCCCGGATACGGCACATCGAGCCTCGGAAGCGCGACGCCCGCAGTGTCCGCAAGAACAGCGGCAGCGCCCACTTCGCCAGCTTCGCAAATGAGACTCCCCATTCCCAGCGCGCTCACTTCAGCCGCGTGGGCGAATCTGTACGGCAACATCGGTATGCCGGCCAACTATACCAATCACTTCACCGCCGCAGGAGGCAGATAAAATGTCAGCATTCTCGTTACCTCTCTCAGGCCTGGCGGCCAGCTCGGAGTTGCTGAACGTCATCGCCAACAACCTTGCCAACCTCAACACCGACGGATACAAGGACGAAGGGTTGAGCTTTGGCGATTTGTTCAACCAGATGCAGGGCGTCTCCGGCAACGGCGATCCCATTCAGATCGGGGCCGGCGTGGAAGTCGATGGCGAAACCTCCAACTTCTCCAACGGCACCGTCAGCGATACCGGCATCGCGTCGAATATGGCTCTGCAGGGCAACGGTTTCTTTGTTGTTCAGGGTGCAAATGGTCAGGAGGCCTTTACTCGCGACGGGAATTTCACCGTCAATGCGCAGGGCCAGCTTTGCACGCAGGACGGCCAGCTCGTGATGGGCTACCCGGCGGTGAACGGAACGATTTCCACCAGCACCGCGCTTGCGCCCATCGACGTGAACCAGGCAAGCAACATTCCCGCGGTCGCCACGACCAATTTCTCGATGACGACCAACCTCGATGCCAGTGCCACTGTCGGCCAATCGTTCAGTTCGCCCATCACCGTCTACGACTCGCTGGGGACGTCTCACGTTCTGACCGTCACGTATACCAACACCGGCGCCAACACCTGGAGCTACAACATTACGATTCCGGGAGCGGATGTCGGCGCGTCCTCGGCCAAAACGGTGGCTTCGGGAACCATGACTTTCAATTCGTCGGGTCAACTTACCTCGCCCACTTCGCCCATCAGCGGCATCAGCATTTCCGGCCTCGCCGATGGTGCGGCGACGATGAACCTGAGCTGGAATCTGAACGGCGGCGGCACATCCCCCACCGTTACCCAGCAGGATGCAACAAGCGCCACTTCGGCCACAACCCAGAACGGCTACGGAGTGGGAACGCTTGTCGGATATTCGGTTCTTCCCGACGGAACCGTGCAAGGCGAGTTCAGCAACAATCAGACCATGGCCCTGGGCCAGGTGGCCGTCGCCGGCTTTGCCAACGAACAAGGGCTGACGCAGATCGGAAACAACGATTACGCAGCCACGTTTGCGTCGGGCGCCGCCGTCATTGGCCAGGCCGAATCCGGCGGCAACGGATCGATTGTCGGCGGAGCGGTCGAAGAGTCGAACGTGAACCTCTCCACGGAATTTGCCAACATGATCGTTGCCCAACAGGGTTATGAGGCGAACGCCAAGGCGCTGACCACCATGGATCAGATCTCTCAGGCAACGATCCAGATGATCTCGTAACGCTGTTTCCACACCAGTTCTTAACGAACGATTAGAGACTTTCGACCGGGGCGTCCGCGCCCCGGCGGAAGCCTGTGGACCCCTGTGTCTCTCATCGCTGTCTCACCGGCTCTTGGGGACCGGCGGCGGCATCGCGCCCCACTGCAAGTTGCTGAAAACGAATTGTGTTGAGCCGATCCTCAGTGGCTACCACTTTCGTTCGCTTTCGCCTCCCGGCTCCGGCACCCCGATTGCATTCTCCCACTGCGCAATCGTTCCAATGAAGGTCACGCACGGCCGTGGTCAATGACTCCGGTGAGACGAAGACTGCGCGTTGGAAATTGGGAGCTCGCCAGAGCATGAGTACCACCGCACAGACTGCTGAAACCAGGGCCGCTGAAATGGCGCAGGCAGAGCCGAAGGCGAGCGACCTGCTCGACACCATGCCGTGGCTCCCTTGCACGCTCACCCTCGAGATTCCCGTTGTGCGGTTCACGATCGGAGATCTTCTTTCCTTGCAGAAGGGCTCCATTGTCGAGACCGCATGTCACCACACCAGCGACCTCCCGCTGCGTGTCAACCAACTTCTCATCGGCTGGACGGAGTTCGACGTCATCGGCGACCGGCTGGCCGTGAGGATTACGGAGCAGGCATGAGTTCCATTTCACAAGCTTCTGTTTTGAATCTGCGCATCAGCGAGACCGAACCCGCCGCCACGTCTCACGCCTACGACGCCTTTGCCGCCGCTATGCTTGACGCCGCCGACGAGTACACCACCGACGCAGTGAGCTCGCCGCGTACGCTGGGCCGCCTGACCGCCGAGCGAAGAGAGGAGAACAGCGTAGCGGCGAGAAAGCGGGACAAAAAGCTCGAAGCCGCGGAACGGAAGCTGCAGATCGCCCGGCAAAAGCTCGAAGCGGAGCAGCACAAGCTGGACCTGAAAGCTGCCGCCAAACAGGCCGAGGAAGAAAGAGCCGAGGCCAAGCGCCTGGAGAAGGAACGAGCGGCCGCCGAGCGCCAGGCCGAGAAGGCGCGCCGTCGCGGCGGATTGTTCTCGTGGCTTAGGAGCCGGCGAGTTTTCGCCGAGAAACAGTTGCGCGTGTCGGAGAGCCTGTCGCTAGGCGAGAAGCGGTTCGTCGCCATTCTTCACGTCGAAGGCCGCAAGCTTCTCATCGGCGGGGGTGCGTCCGGAGTTTCGCTGCTCACAACGCTGGAGCCGGCGCCGACTTCCTCGAATGCTGCCGACCTGATTCATCTGGTGCCGGGCGCCGCGGAGCGATCGTAATGACCTTCGGGCTCCCATGGCGGCGCGAATTTGCCTTGGCGTCGCTATTCGCCTTCGGCATCGCCGCGCCCTCGACGCAGGCACGGCCGGCGCAATCGTCGGCCAGCCTCGAGAACTGGGCCATGCCTTCGCCTTCGCATTCTGCGTCGAGACCGGCATCCATCAAGCCCACTTCTACTCACCCCGTTTCCGCCAAGCCGTCCGCGCCGGCAACCACGTCGCTGAAATCACCCGCCGGCGGCACAGGATTGCAGATTCAGGGCCTTCCGGGATCGAACGTGCCATGGTCCATCGTGATCATGCTCACCGCGCTCACGCTCATTCCTTCGCTGTTGCTCTGCGTCACGCCCTTCGCGCGCCTCTTGATTGTTTTTCACTTTTTGCGCCAGGCGCTGGGATTGCAGACCACGCCGTCCAACCAGACGCTGATCGGCCTCTCGCTCATTCTAACTTTTTTTCTCATGCATCCGGTGGCGACACAGATTTACGAGACGGCTATCGTGCCGGCGGAGTCGGGCCAGGTGGCGCCCATGGACGCCATCAAGCTGGGCGAAGCCCCGCTGCGCAAATTCATGTCGCATTATGTGCGCGACAAGGACGTCGCTCTTTTCGTGGGTCTAGCCAAAGAACCGCGTCCGGCCTCGGTCGACACCTTATCGATGCACGTTTTGTTGCCCGCGTACATTCTCTCCGAACTCAAAGCCGGCTTTCAGATCGGCACCGTGCTCTTTCTTCCGTTTCTCATCGTCGACATGGTCGTCGCATCGATTACCACCTCGGTCGGCATGTTTCAGTTGCCGCCCGTCGTCATTTCCACCCCGCTCAAGCTGCTGCTCTTCCTCATGGTTGACGGTTGGCATCTCTTGATCGGCTCACTGATTCGGAGCTTCAACTGACGTTGCACGGAACACGCATTTCAAGAAGCGGGAAAGTGTCAGGGCACGACTTCAGTCGTGCCGAAAGAAAGTCGCAGTAACCAAGGGCTCTAGCCCCTGAACAACTCGGACTCGCTAGCGGAGAGCCGATATTAAAACCCGATTTTGGAGTTTTCACTCGATGGGTGTCGATCAGATCGTATTACTCGGACGGATGATGCTGGAGGAGACGATTGTTCTCGCCGCGCCGATCCTCTCCGTCGCCATCGTAGTCAGCCTGGTTGTCAACATCGTGCAGGTGCTGACTTCGCTGCAGGACAACACCGTTTCCACCGTGACTCGCCTGGTGGCGACCGGGCTGGCGCTGTTTTTCACCATGCCGTGGATGTGGCGCCATCTTGCCAATTACACGCTAACCACGTTTTCGGACTTCCATGTTTACTTGCAATGATCGCACTTCCCTTGATGGCGATAATCGGCGCGGCGCTCACCATCGGCGTGCGCCTCACCGGGCTGATTCTCTTCGCCCCGTTCCTGGGCAGCATGGCCATTCCCGCGCGCATCAAGGCGATCTTCGTTCTTGCCATGACGTTGTTGCTGTATCCGACCATCGGACACGAGATCGCGCCGCCCACGCTCGGCGGCTGGCCCATGCTCGTCTTCACGGAGTTCCTCATCGGCGCGGGGATGGGCATTGCCACCAACCTGGTCTTCGAAGCGGTGCAGCTCGCCGGCCAGGTGCTGGGCGTGCAGATGGGCTATTCGCTGGTGAATATTCTCGATCCGCAATCGCAGATCGACACCACGGTGGTCGCGCTCTTCTACCAGAGCATCGTCATGCTGTTGTTTTTGCGCATGGACGTGCACTACTGGCTGTTGCGCGCGGTGGGCAACAGCTTTCTTTATCTGCCGCCGGGATCGGCGCATCTAACCAGTCTCTTCACACTAGCCATTTTCAAAACCGTCGGCAGTCTCTTCGGCATCGGAATCCAGATCGCCGCGCCGGTCATGGCGGCGACGCTGGCCGCGGACGTGGTGCTTGGGCTGCTTGGCAAGGCATCGCCGCAGATGCCGCTCATGCTGCTCGGCCCCGCGATCAAGAGCCTTCTCGGTCTCGGCATTCTGGTGGCAACGCTCAAGTATTGGCCCGACCTTTTCTCGCGCTTGTTTTTGGATTCCATGGCGAAAGCCGAACAACTGCTTCACCTGGCGAGCTGACAGACAATGGCTGACTCGAACAAAACAGAACAAGCAACACCGCGGCAGCGCAAGCGCGCCCGCGATCGCGGCCAGGTGACGCGCTCGCGCGAGCTCAATGGGGCGCTGTCCATGGCCGCCGTTGCCGGAGTTCTGTATTTGATGGGCCGCCAGTCCGTATTCGGCTGGACAGCGTACTTCAAAAAGGTGTTGGATTCCGCACGCGCCGATTCCATCGAACCCAACGGCCCGCTTCTTTACTGGACCAGTATCCAGGCGATGCGCTGGGTCTTTCCCATCGTCCTCGCCGGACTCGCCGTTGCGCTTGTGACCGCGCTTGCCCAGGGCGGCTTCGTCTTTGCCGCCGAGGCTCTCGCGCCGAAGCTCGAGCGCATGAGCCCTGCGCAAAAACTCAGCCAGATGGTCTCGCTGGCGGCGCTGAGCACCATCCTCAAATCGCTCATTCCCTTCGGCGCCATCGCCTGGGTCGGCTACGCATGCATTCAAAGCCACTGGGCCGAGATCCTTTCCAGCTCCTATACCGATGCGCGGCGATTCGCCGGTCTGCTCACCGGCCTGCTTCTCGAAATCTGCTGGAAGAGCGGACTGATTCTTCTGGCCTGGGCCGGCGTGGATTACCTGCTGCTGTGGAGAAAGAACGAGAGCGACCTGAAGATGAGCCGGCAGGACCTGAAAGACGAAGTCAAGGAGTCTGAGGGAAATCCGGCCAGCAAATCGAGGATTCGCAAGCTGCAGCGCCAGGCTCGGCGCAAGCAGATGCTCAAAGCCGCTGAAACCGCAACGGTGGTCGTCACCAACCCGACGCACTACGCCGTCGCCTTGCGGTATGAGCCCAATATGGCCGCGCCACTCGTAGTCGCCAAAGGCCTCGACGTGCTGGCCGCCAAGATCAAAGAGATCGCACGCCAGAACGACATTCCGGTGATGGAAAACAAGCCTCTTGCTCAGGCTCTCTACAAGAGCGTCGAAGTCGGCGATCCCATCCCCTCGGCTCTCTATCACGCCGTCGCCGAAATTCTCGTCGTCGTCTTCAGGGCCCAGGCCGAGGTCCGCGCCCGCGACGCGCAACGAATCGCCGCCGCCAACCGCCGTGCGGAGGTTAGGGCGATATGAGCACCAAGAACAAGCCCGGACTGCTGGCGACGCTGCAGAAATATTCCGAATGGATCATTCCCACCGGCGCCGTCGCCCTCATCTTCGTGATGCTGGTGCCGCTGCCCGGCTTCGCGCTCGATCTGCTGCTCACGCTCAACATCACCGCCGCGGTTCTGGTCTTGCTTACGGCCATTCAAGTGCTGCGCCCCGTTCAGTTCTCCGTGTTCCCGAGCCTCATCCTTCTGCTCACGCTCATGCGATTGGCTCTGGATCTGGCCTGCACGCGACGCATTCTGCTGCACGGCAGCGAGGGCTCTCAAGCCGCAGGAAAAGTCATTGAAGCCTTCGGCCAGTTTGTTGTCGGCGGCAACTACATCGTCGGATTCGTTATCTTTCTTGCGTTGATCGCCATTCAGTATCTTGTTGTCAGTCACGGCGCGGTCCGCACCGCCGAAGTCACGGCGCGCTTCACCCTCGATGCCATGCCCGGCAAGCAGATGGCCATCGACTCCGACCTCAACACCGGCCTGATCAACGCGGATCAGGCACGCCAGCGGCGTGAGATGGTCGGCCGCGAAGCCGAATTCTGCGGCGCCATGGACGGCGCCGCGCGCTTCAGCCAGCGCGACTCGATGGCCACCATCCTCATCATGGCCATTAACATCGTCGCCGGATTCCTCATCGGCGTCTTCCAGCAGGGCATGGCGTTTCAGGATGCGCTGAAGACCTACACCATCCTTACCGTCGGCAACGGGCTCGTCGCCATCATTCCGTCGCTGCTCGTCTCGGTGGCCGGCGGCATCGTGGTCACGCGCGCCGCCTCCGATCACTCGCTTGGCGCCGATATCGGCAAGCAGGTCTTCAAGACCTCACGCCCGCTGTGGATCGCCGGCGGCGTTCTTCTCGCGCTAGCCGCCATTCCCGCCATGCCCAAGATTCCGTTCGTCGCGCTCGGTGGCATGACCATGTTCGCCGCCTGGAAGATGAAGCCTTCGGCCGCGGCTGATGCCGCTGCGAAGGCCGTTCCGGCAAAGCCCGGCGCTTCCACTGTCGATCCCATGGACGCCATTCTCAAGCTCGACGACCTCATGCTCGAAGTCGGCGTCGGTCTTGTGCCGCTGGTTGACGCCAAGCAAGGCGGCCAATTGCTCTCGCGCGTCAAGTCCTTGCGCAAAAGCCTCGCGCAGCAACTCGGGTTCCTCATCCCCTCGATCCACATCACCGACAATCTTGCCCTCAAGGAACGGGAATATGTCATCTACCTGCGCGGCGTGGAGATTGCGCGCTGGGAGCTGCGGCGCGATCGCCTGCTCGCCGTGAACTCCAATCCCAAGCCCGGTGACTTGCCCGGCCAGGAGACGCGCGAGCCGGCATTCGACTCGCCCGCGAAGTGGATCACTCCCGACCTGCAGGCGCAGGCCATCGCCGCGGGATACGCGGTCGTCGATCACACATCCGCGCTGGCCGCGCACCTGTCGGAGCTGATCAAGCAGAACGCGCACGATCTGCTCACACGGCAGGAAACCAAGCGGCTCGTCGATCGCCTCGCCGACAGCCATCCCAAGCTGGTCGACGAGCTGGTTCCCAAATTGATGACGCTGGGAGAAGTGCAAAGGGTGCTGCAGCAACTGCTACGCGAGCAGGTTTCGATCCGCGATCTGGGCACAATTCTGGAAACGCTCGTCGAGACGGCCGCCGTCAACAAGAATCCGGTCGTGCTGGTTGAAGCGGTGCGGCACGCGCTCGGTCGCGCGCTCATTCGCCCGTTGCTCGACGAGCGCGGCCGGCTCAAGGTGGTTACGCTCGACAGCACCATCGAAGAAGAATGCGTGCGCACTTCCACGCAGAACGCACCGCAAGGCAGCGGGGCCATGCAGATCTCACTGGCGCGCAGGGTGTTCGACAGCCTGCGCGCCATGCTCGGCGACCAGGTTGCCACGGCCCCGCCTGTGCTGCTTTGCTCCTCGCCTGGACGCTTCTATCTGCGGCGCCATTTGGAGCCATTTATCCCCCGGGTGGTCGTGGTTTCGCCGTCGGAGATTCCTCCCATGACGCCGGTGATGTCGTTGGGGTCGGTACGATGAAGAGTCTGGTTTCCATCTTCGCTTTTGATGAGGTAACGCCATGACAGCTGCAGAATTGGCCTATACACAGAGCGCCGCAGCTGCTGAAAGTGCGGACGAACTGGTGATGCGGGAGCTCTCGCAGGTGTACTACATCGCTTCCCGCATCCGCGATCGTCTTCCTCAGCACGTGGATCTTGAAGACCTGGTCAACGCGGGCGTGATCGGCCTGCTCGAAGCCAGCCGCAGCTTCGACAGCTCGAAGAGCGCGCAATTCAAGACCTTCGCCAAGTTCCGCATCCGCGGCGCCATCCTCGACAGCCTGCGCGAGCTCGACTGGGGTTCGCGCCTAATGCGCCGCAGGGGGCGCGAGATCGCCGAAGCCACGGCACGACTCGAAGCTCGCCTGGGACGCAAGCCGGCGGAAGCGGAGATCGCCAAGGAAATGCAGCTCGATCTCGAGCACTATCGCAAGATTGTCGCCCAGCTCGATCATCTGCATATCACCGGCCAGCAGGTCGTTCGCACCGAGGATAACTGCGAAACCGTCGACCTGATCGAGTCGGCGCCCAATCTCGACGATCCGGACGCCTTCGACCTTTACCTGAAGGCGAAATGAAGGCTCACCTTGCCGAAGCGATCGGCAAGCTCACCGAGCGGGAACAGTTGATTCTTTCCCTTTACTATCGCGAGGAGCTGACCATGAAAGAGATCGCGAAAGTGGTCGGAGTGG
>JASHTH010000037.1 GCA_030040655.1 Acidobacteriaceae bacterium
GAGGCCAGGGCCTTCCTCTCTCGGCAAACCCGGGAATGGCACAGTTTGTTCCCCGCACTGCCGGGCGGCGGATAGCAATGCCCCTCCGCAGTTCCAGCATCGGTGCGTGGGTGGGCATTCTGCCCGTTTTCTTTGTTGTCATGGTTGCCCCGCCGAAGGCAGATTTCGCCATATCACTTCCGCGATCCGGCCAAATCCCAGCAAAGCCGCTTCTTCCCTGCTCTTTCCAGCGTCCTCCACCCCAGCGCGCCTAATTCTCCGCGGCGCAGCGAGGAAAGCCAGCCGAGCGCAAAGCCGCTGTTCCAGGCTCAGTGAAGCGGATCAGTTTCCTTCAGGGGCTAAAGCCCCGGGCGAAATTTGGGCAAAGAAGCACGGGCGGAAGCCCGTACCCTCCAAGCCGAAGCACGTAGCTCAAGACTGACCTGCTTGCCGACCTCGTTGCTGAATTCCACAACGATTTAGACTGAAGGATGGAGTCTTAAGTGAAAGCCGAAAGAATTCTCACCAAGATATTCGGCACGTCGAATGAGCGCATTCTCAAGCGCCTGTGGCCTGTCGTGGCCCAGATCAATGCCCTGGAACCTGAGGTGAAGCAACTCTCCGACGAGCAGCTTCGCGCGAAGACCACGGAGTTCCGGTCACGGATCACCGCCCGTCTCGAAGGGATTGAGAACGCGGACGAGCGCAAAGCCGCCGAAAAGCAGGCGCTTGAAGAGATTTTGCCCGAAGCCTTCGCGGTGGTGCGGGAAGCGGGTTGGCGCACGGTGAAGATGCGCCACTTCGACGTGCAGTTGATTGGCGGCATGGTGCTGCACCAGGGCAAGATCAGCGAGATGAAGACCGGCGAGGGCAAGACGCTGGTGGCCACGCTGGCCTGCTATCTGAATGCTCTGGCCGGCCACGGCGTGCACGTGGTCACGGTCAACGACTACCTGGCCAAGCGCGACGCCGAGTGGATGGGCAAGATCTACGAGTTTCTGGGGTTGACCGTGGGCGTGATCGTGCACGACCTGAGCGACGACGAGCGACGCGCGGCTTATGGCGCCGACATCACTTACGGCACCAACAACGAGTTCGGCTTCGACTACCTGCGCGACAACATGAAGTTCGAGATCAAGGACTGCGTGCAGCGCGGGCACTACTACGCCATCGTCGACGAAGTCGACTCGATTCTGATCGACGAGGCGCGCACGCCGCTGATCATTTCCGGCCCCACCGACCAGACCACCGACAAATACGTGCGGGTGCGGCACATCATTCCCAATCTCGAACTGGGCGAAGAAGTGGAGTGGAGCGACACCAAGCGCCAGGAGGAACTTGGGCTGCAGCTCAAGGAGGGCGAGAAGCACCTTACCGGCGACTACGTTGTCGACGAAAAACACCGCACCATCGGCGTGACCGACGAAGGCTGGGAGCGCATCGAGCAGTTACTCGGCATCGGAAACATTGCCGACGCGGAAAACTGGGAACTGAAGCATTACGTCGAGACAGCGATCAAGGCGCACGCGCTCTACCGCCGCGACGTAGAGTATGTCGTCAAGGACGGCGAGGTCATCATCGTCGACACGTTCACCGGCCGCCTGATGCCCGGCCGCCGCTGGAGCGACGGGCTGCACCAGTCGATCGAAGCCAAGGAAGGGGTCACAATCCGCAAGGAAGACCAGACGCTGGCGACGATCACCTTTCAGAATTACTTCCGTTTGTATGGGAAGTTGAGCGGCATGACGGGCACGGCCGAGACGGAAGCCGCCGAGTTCGAAAAAATATACAAGCTCGAGATCGTCGTTATTCCCACCAACAGGCCGCTGTTGCGGCTGGAGAACTCCGACGTCGTCTTTCGCACCGAGAAAGAGAAGTACAAGGCGGTGGCCGAAGAGATCGCGGCGCTGCATGAATCGCAGCAGCCGGTGCTGGTGGGAACCACGTCGATCGAAAAGTCCGAGCGCCTTTCGAACATTCTGCAGCGCAAAGGCGTGAAGCACGTGGTGCTGAACGCCAAGTTCCACGAGCGCGAAGCGGAGATTGTGGCGCAGGCGGGACGATTTGGCATGGTGACCATCGCCACCAACATGGCCGGCCGCGGCACCGATATTCTGCTCGGCGGGAACCCCGAGTTCATGACCAAGCAGCAGCTGGTCAAGCAGGGCCACGCGCGCGCCATCAGCGTGGCCGAGGGCGCCATCAATCCCATGGCCCCGCCGGGCTTTCTGCGCTTCTACTACCAGGGCCAGGAGTTCGAAATCGCCGAGCCGGAGTGGGCCGAGGTCTTCAAAATCCACAATGAGTCGGCGCAGGCCGAGCACGCACAAGTGATCGAGTCGGGCGGATTATTCATCCTGGGCACCGAGCGCCATGAGTCCCGGCGCATCGACAATCAGCTTCGCGGACGCGCCGGCCGCCAGGGCGACCCCGGCGCTTCACGCTTCTATCTCTCGCTCGAAGACGACCTAATGCGCATCTTCGCCAAGCAGTGGGTGAGCGTGCTCCTGGAAAAGCTGGGCATGGAAGAAGGCGTGCCCATCGAGTCGAAGATGATCTCCAAGCGCATCGAAGGTGCGCAGAAGATGGTCGAGGCGCAGAACTTCGAGTCGCGCAAGCACCTGCTGGAGTACGACGACGTGATGAACAAGCAGCGCGAGGCGGTTTACGGCCTGCGGCACAGCCTGCTCGAGGGCGTGGAGCAGCGCGAGCTGATCCTGGAAGATTATGTCGCGTCGATCCTGAGCAACGCGCTCGACGAGTTTGCCGGCGAACGGGTTCATCCCGACCAGTGGAACGTAAGAGGCCTCGAGGACCGCGTTTACGGCCAGTTCGGGCTCAATCTGACCGAGGCCGGAATCAAGCCCCTGGAGATGAATCGCCACGACCTGGGCGAAACCATCTTCGAAAAGCTCAAGGAGCATTACCAGGAAAAAGAGAAGATTCTCGGTGAGCAAACCATGCGCTACCACGAGCGCATGGTGATGCTGAGTGTCATAGATGGCCTGTGGAAAGATCACCTGCTCTCGATGGATCACTTGAAGGAAGGCATCGGCCTGCGCGGCTACGCGCAACAGGACCCACTTGTCGCGTACAAGAGAGAATCCTTCGACCTCTTTGAAGCCATGATGATGAAGTTCCAGGAAGACACTGTCCGCTTCCTGTTCCGCATGCAGATCATCGGGCCGGACGGCCAGCCTGTGACTTCGGCCTCGGCTCCGCGACCACGGCGCGAAGTGCCCAAGGCGCCGGCGGTGGCTAGCGCCGTGCAGCCTATGCCGGGGGACGGCGCCTCAATGCCGCGGGAAATCGCCATTCCTACGCGGCAGCCGTCGACGACCATCGATGCTCTCGAAAAGGAGTTTCGGCACAAGAAGCAGAAGGAGCTGGCCGCGGCGACCATGGCGGGCGGCAACGGCAATGGCACGCAACCCAAGCAGCGCCGCACCGGCGAAAAAGTGGGCCGCAACGATCCTTGCCCTTGCGGCTCAGGGAAGAAGTACAAGAAGTGCCACGGCACAGAGGGGTGAGCTGCGCTCGACCGTGCCGATGTTTGCCGGCAGAAAGCGAGCGCAGTCCGGCATGGAACAGGGTTCCACCCGAGGCCATAAAAATGCAACCGCGGATCCTTCGCCTTCGGCTCAGGATGACATGCCGAGGAGGGGGCGAGGGCTATTTTCAGGGCAGATCCTTCGACTCTGTCGCTGCGCGACCTCGCTCAGGCTGACATCGATCCGGTGGTTCGTTGGGAGCCGATCGCGCTATGGCGCCGAATTTGCCGCGGCAATCGCGTCGAACGTCAGGTCCTGCGCGCTGGAGCGATGCTCCGCGCGCCATACATCGAAGAGCCGGCCGTAACTGAGCGTGATATATGCGGACGGATTTACGCCGAGCTTCTCCGCAGTGCGATCGATCCACTGCGGCGTGCCTTCGAGTTCGGCGTAGCCGCCGATCGGCG
>JASHTH010000038.1 GCA_030040655.1 Acidobacteriaceae bacterium
ACCATCCTGCATCGGCTTAACCTCCTTCATCCGGTCTCCGCCGGCAGAGCGCGCATGGCTTACAAAGCACGGTCTCGAGCTACGGGCATGGGACACATACCTGCGCTTCACTGATGGGTTCACAAGCGCGCTCCAAGTCAGACACGGCTACGGCCTCAACGCATCCAGTGCCGAAACAACCTTGGCCGGGGAGCTATCCTGTCATAGCACACGCGAAGGCGTTTTCATCCGCTTGGGTGGGCCCAAGGCCCATGAAGACACGGCTGAAGCCGTGCCCTTTCAAAACAGCGCTGTTTGCGTTGTCATGGCTGAAGCCCTGACCCTGTCGAGCCTGTCTGTCCGATCCCAACTGTGGAACCACCTCACGCCGCCGAATAGGATTCGACCTCGCGCTCGATGCGATCCTTCAATTCCAGCCGGGCTTTGGACAGATCGTGCATCATCTGCAGGTTGAGCCAGAACTCGGGGCTGTTGCCGAAAAATCGGGCCAGCCGCAGCGCGGTGTCGGGAGTGACGGCGCGGCGGCCATGAACGATGTCGCCGATGCGGGTTGCCGGCACACGGATCTTCATGGCGAGCGCGTTCTGCGAGATTCCCAGCGGCGCAAGGAACTCCTCGCGCAGCATCTCTCCGGGAGCCGTCGTCACTCTCTTGAAATTCCATCCCGAGGTCGGGCGCTTGATCGTCATTTTCAGCTCCTGTGGGGACATCTAGTTAGTGATAGTCCGCAATCTCGACTTCATGGGCTCCATCGTCTTTCCAGATGAAGCAAATCCGGTACTGATCGTTGATCCGGATGCTGTGTTGTCCGGCGCGGCCGCCTTTCAGCGCTTCCAGCCGGTTGCCGGGCGGGACGCGGAGGTCGCCGAGAGAACGAGAAGCTTCAATCTGGTCCAACTTGCGCAGCGCGACCGCGGCGATCGCCGCCCAGCGCCTGTTCGCGCGGGATTCGAACAGTTGCTGCGTGGCGGCATCCCGGAAGCTCTGGATCACGGAGCCAGTGTATAACGCAGCGCGTTCTACGTAAACCGGGAGGAGAAACCGAAGAGCTTAGAGCTGAATGCTGTGAGCTCTCCCGGTCCAGCGTCCACGGTGAATACCTGCTGAAAAGCAAGGTGGCTCGCCGCGGCGAGCCACCTTGAGAAACGCCCGAAGCCGGGCATACGAGCTGTGGAACCGCTCTAAAAGTCGTAGCGCAGGCTGAACTGCATGCGCCGCGGAGAGGTCAACAGGCTGCTGGCAATGCCCAGGTTGCCTGCAGTCAGACCGCTGCCGACCGATGCGGGATCGAAGCGCACCGTGTTAGTTATGTTGTAGATCTCCCAACTGAACTTCAGCCCGCCCCACTCGCCGAACTTCCAGGTCTTTGAGAGGCCGGAATCGATGTCGAAGTATCCGTCACCGTTGAAGATGTTCCGCTCGCCCGCTTCGCCGGGGTATGGGAGTCGCACGCCGCCCGCCGGGCCTGAATTGCCGGGGCACACTAATCCGCCGCAGGAGATGCTGTTGTTGATCGCATCGGGATTGGCGAAGAACTGCGGGTTGCCCTGCGAGTCGAAGTGACGGTGCATCGGGACGGGCCCCACCTTGACGGCATAACTCTCAATCTGCCAGTTCGTCGTCCAGCCCGGCTCATAAAAGGCGAACGTCATCGGCAGGCCGCTCGAGAGACGGTTGATTCCCGAGAACTGCCATCCGCCGATGAAGGCATCCGCAATCTTATTGGCTCCGCCTGCAACCGCCTTCCCGCGCCCGAATGGCAGCGCGTAGACCCAATCGGTGGTTAGCAGGTGTGTGGTGTTGAAGTCGGAACGGCCACGGTTCAAATAAGGCTTCCAGGTATTCAGGATGTCGCTGAACGAATCGCTCTGCCATCCCCCGGCGCGCTCCGCATCCGAACCCATATCGATCGAGTTTGAATAGGTGTAGCTCACCTCCAGTACCAGACCGTGGCTGGTGGGATGGCGCAGCGTGAGCTGTCCGGCGTTGTAGTAGCTCATGCCAATACTCGCCAGCGCATAGAGCGACGAGAACTGGTTCTGCCAGAAGTGCGGCTGCCAGTTGGCCGGCGCAGGATAGAAGCCGTAGAGCGGACCGTAGAAGTCCAGGTCAGACAGCCCGGTAGTTGCGCCATTCTGCGAGCGGTTTGGGGCCCACTCGTTGTTGTAAATGGCCTGGGTCGCGCTCTCCCCCGGGTAGTCGAAGTTCTTCATAAACGAGAAGACATCTTCGAAATAGGGGATAGCATCCACGTGAGGGCTCGACGGACTGTAGCCCCACTTGCCGTTGTTCGCATCCACTGCGTGCGAGAGCTTGACACCCGCCGCGTAGTATTCGCCGCCGCCGTTGGGATCCACGTAGTCTACCGGCTCGGCCACATCCCAGCTTTGTAGCAGATGCCGGCCCAGGCGCCCTACATACGCCGCCTCAACCGTGAATCCTCCGGGGATGGACCGCTGAACCGAGGCATCGAAGGTTTCGGAATATGGAGTCTTGATGTTGTTGTCGAGGCCCCACGATATCTCAAAGCCGTCAAGCGGCGCCGTGAACGGGTATTTCTGCACGGCCGGCGAGCCGCCGTTGTTGATGGGAGGAAGAATGTTTCTGCCCAGGAACCGTGGCGAGCCCGGATGGGCCGAGCTGCCTTCGACTGAATAAACGTCGGGCGCGTTGGTGATCGAAGAACTGGTGCCGAATTCCCCGTGCTGGTCGAAAGTGGTTACCAGAGCCTCTCCGTAATGGTCGTAATAGAGTCCGGCGCCCACGCGCAACGAAGTCTTGGAATCGGGCGAGTATGCTATCGCAACTCGCGGTGCAAGGTTGTCCTTTGACTTTGGCCAGAAGCCCGGCTTGCCATAATACTTGCCGGTCGGCGCAAAGAGCATGTTCGGCTCGTAGATCTGCCCGCTCAGCGCTGACGATTCGCGTTGCAAGGCAAAGGCATTGGTGTTGAAGGTTGGGGCCACCTCCTGGCCCGAT
>JASHTH010000292.1 GCA_030040655.1 Acidobacteriaceae bacterium
CCATCGTACGCGGTGCTGAAGCCGCAGCCCGATGGCACGCTCCAGGTCTTCACGTTCACGCACAGCAACGGGCGGCAGCCGCTCCCGGCGCATCGCCTGCCGCTAAAACGCGACGCCAGCCTGGCAACCGCCGACGACCCGCTACGTCACACCACGCTCTCAAATCCTGCACAGCCTCTCGCCTTCCGTTTCCCCGACCTGAGCGGCAAGCTGATCGCAAGCACGGATCCAGAATTCCGAAACAAGGCCGTCATCGTTGCCATCGGTGGCAGCTGGTGCCCGAACTGCCAGGACGAAGCGCCGTTCCTCGAATCGCTTTACCAGCGCTTTCACGATCGCGGTCTCGAGATCGTCGAGGTCAGCTTCGAGGAGCAAGCGCAGCTTTCGAATCTGGAGCGCCTCCGCGCTGTCATCCGCAAATTCGGCATCACCTATCCGGTGGTCGTTGCAGGCACTCCCGAGCAGCTCGATGAGAAATTCCCGGGCGTCGAAGGTCTGAACTGCTGGCCGACTACCTTCTTCATCGGTCGCGATGGCCTGGTGAAAGCCATTCATACTGGCTACTCCGGACCGGCGACCGGCAAGGACAACGCCACGCTGGAGCGCGAAACCACGGCGCTGGTGCAACGTCTGCTGGCCGGCGACGAGCGGCCCGATCTTGCGCCTTCCAAGACCGGCACGGAATTGGCGCACCGCGCCCAGGAATAGCCCGAAGATGAAAGGTACAAACACCATGGCGCACCGCAACGATTTCACATCGGGGAATCTCAAGTGACAACGACACTCGCCACTCCATCGATCGCACCATCCGCGCACGCCGCAGGGCCGGCGCTTGCTTTCCTCTACGAGCATCCGCACTGGTTCGCTCCTGTCTTCGCGGAACTGGACCGGCGCGGCACGCCTTACACCAAGATTTACGCGCCCGACCATCACTACGATATCGGCGGCGCGGCGCCCGGCTTTCGCGTCCTGTTCAATCGCATGAGCCCCTCCGCCGACCGGCGCGATCACGGCACCGCGATCCTGCATACGCTCGCGTATCTCGGCCATCTGGAGCTGCTGGGCGTGCGCGTGCTCAACGGATCGAGGGCCTTCCGCTTTGAGATTTCGAAAGCGCTGCAACTCTCGCTGCTGCGCTCGCTCGGTATTCCTTACCCGCGTGCGCGCGTCATTCACGATGCGCGCCAGGCGGTAGTCGCCGCGAAAGGCCTGCGCTATCCGGTCGTCGTCAAGCCGAATGTCGGCGGCAGCGGCGCCGGCATCGTCCGCTTCGACAGCGAAGAGCAACTGGCCGGCACGGTTGCCCATGGCGCGCTCAGCCTCGGCCTCGATCATATCGCGCTGGTGCAGGAGTTCATCCCCGCGCGCAACGGCCACATCACGCGCGTTGAGACGCTCAACGGCAAGTACCTCTACGCCATCAGAGTTCACCTCAGCGGGCAGACCTTCGATCTTTGCCCCGCGGACATCTGCCAGACGACGCGCGGCGAAGCGCTCAACAATGCGTGCGTTGTCGAAGCCGCGAAGGCCGGTCTCAAAGTCGAGGGCTACACGCCGCCATCCGAGGTCATCGCCAACATCGAGCGCATCGTCGCCGCGGCCGGAATCGACGTGGGCGGCATCGAGTACATCGTGGACGATCACGACGGTCAGATCTATTACTACGACGTCAACGCGCTTTCCAATTTCGTCGCCGATGCGCCGCGCGTCGTCGGCTTCAACCCGTTTGTGAACCTGGCCGATTTTCTTGAAGCCGAGGTCGCCGCGCATGTCTGATTTCCAGTCCGGAATCCGCTTCGGCTACTGGATGCCGGTCTTCGGCGGCTGGCTGCGCAACGTCGAAGACGAGGGCATGGAGGCCAGCTGGAGCTACGTGCGCCGCCTTGCGCAGCGCAGCGAGCAGATCGGCTATAGCCTCTCGCTCATCGCCGAGTTGAATCTCAATGACATCAAAGGCGTGGAAGCGCCCAGCCTCGACGCATGGTCCACTGCTGCTGCGCTTGCCGCCGTCACTGAGAAACTGGAGCTGATGGTGGCCGTGCGTCCCACCTTTCATGCACCCGCGCTCTTCGCCAAGCAGGCGGCCAACATCGATCACATCAGCAACGGACGCCTCGCACTCAATGTCGTCTCTTCGTGGTGGCAGCAGGAAGCGAAGATGTACGGCGTGGCCTTCGACCGCCACGACGATCGCTACGCGCGCACCTCCGAGTGGCTCGATATCGTCGACGGCATCTGGTCGCATAGCAGCTACTCGCACAGCGGCAAGTACTACACGCTCGAGGAGACCGTGCTCGAGCCCAAGCCGCTGCGCAAGCCGCGCCCGCTCATCTACGCCGGAGGCGAATCCGAAGCCGCAAAGAATCTCATCGCGCAGAAGTGCGACGCCTATGTGATGCACGGCGACTCGCCGGAAACGATCCGCGGTCGCATCGACGATATGCGCGCGAGGCGCGAGCGCTTCGGCCTGCCGCCCATGCAGTTCGGTGTTGCCGCCTATGCGATCGTGCGCTACACGGAACAGGAAGCGCAGCGCGAGGTGGCTCGCGTCACTGACGTGAAGCAGAACGCCAAGGGCTACGCCAACTATCAGCAGTGGCTACAGGGGACGCAACTCGAACGCCCGGTCTCCATCGAGGAGTATTCGGTATCGAATCGAGGTCTGCGCTCCGGCCTGGTCGGCACGCCCGGGCTGGTGCAGGATCAGGTCGAGCGCTTCGAGCGGGCCGGAGTCGACCTGCTGCTTTTGCAGTTTAGCCCGCAGCTGGAAGAGATGGAGCGCTTCAGCGACAGCGTGATCCGCGCGTACAGTGTGGCGTAATTCCACGGATCACTGATCGCTGCAAGGCGCTCTACTCACAGATTGGATTCTTGCGAATTATGATTTGACAGAAACATAATTCGTGGTATATCTCGACTATGCATCGCGAACGATTCACCTTCGGCGCATTCCCCTGTAGCCAGCCCGCATGCACCTCGCCTTGTCGATGTCGTTAACGGCATCTCCACGGACAATCTCTTCTGAATCGAGTGTGATGATCGAACCGTTGCAGCGGCCTTGTCCGCGCAGCGTCTGACCATCCTTGCCGGGATCGTGTCTCGAGCCTTTCTGCGTCCGCGGGTTTGACACGCGATTCGACACATTCGTGCACCGCGTGCCATCGCACGCCCTGCCTGCGCACTCGTGCGCTTATGGAAAGAGCCATGAAAACAAGAATTCTCTCACTTGCGATCCTGCTTGCACTGAATGTTATGTCGCCAGCACGTAACCTGATTTCACAGACACTTACGAGTGCTACGATCGTCGGCACCGTCAAAGACTCAAGCGGCGCGCTTGTTCAAAATGCGGCCGTCAACATTCGCCAGCCGGAAACGGATGCAACCAGCACGACGGTCACAAATGCTTCGGGGGAGTTCCGCTTCCCTTTCCTGAAGCCCGGCCACTACGATCTGTCGGCATCCGGAAAGGGCGTTTCGAGCGCTGTCTCGAGCATTCAGCTTCTCGTGGGACAGGAAGAAAACGTGGATCTCGTCGTCGGAGTGAACGCACTTCATCAAACGGTGGAGGTCGCGGAGGCGAACCCGGTCGTGCAGACGGAGAACGCGAACAACCTCACCGACTACAACCTCCAGTTTGTCGAGAACACGCCGGTGAACGGCGGCGACATCACCAATCTCGCGTTCTCGACGCCGGGCGTCCGCCTGAACGTGGGAGGCGGCAACAACAACTTCAACGTGAACGGACTGCCCTTCAGTTCCGTGCTCTTTACCTACAACGGCGCGGACATTGTTGAGCCGTACGGCCTGAATAACAAGTCCGGATCGAGCAACAACACGCTCGGCCAGAACGATGTGGCCGAGGCATCTGCGATTACGAACGCTTACAGTGCGCAATACGGGCGGATGGCCGGCGCACAGGTAAACTACATCAGCAAGTCCGGCACAAATGAGTTTCACGGCAACCTGGTCGAGAATTACAACGGCGACATTCTCAACGCCAACGACTATTTCTCGAACGAGTCGCACACACCGCGCGGCCGATCGGTAGCGAATCAATACGCTGGCTCGATCGGCGGGCCGATTAAAAAGGATAAGATCACCTTTTTCTATAACTACGAGGGTCTTCGCTACGCGCTGCCCACCAACCAGGTTGTCTCGCTTCCCTCAAAGGCGCTGCAAACCTACATTCTGGCGAATGTTCCCGCAGTCTCTCAGGGCTATTATCAGCAGCTTTTCAAACTCTACAACGGCGCGGCCGGAGTCGGGCGCGCGGTATCCGTCACTAACGGCTCGGGTGTGTTGCAGGATGGCACCGGAAACCAGGGCTGCGGCAAGAACAACGGCCTGAGCGGGGTGCTTGTGCCCGGTAGAAGCGGAGCCACCTTCGGCGGCGCGACGGGCGTCTCCTGCGCCGTGGCCTTTGTCTCGACGGCCTCGAGCGTGAATACGGAATACCTCACCAGCGGTCGCGTCGATTACAACATCAACGACAAGCAGAAGTTCTATTTCCGCATCTCGCGCGACGCCGGCGTCCAGGCCAGCAGCACCAACCCCATCAGCCCGCTCTTCAGCGGCATCAGCCCGCAGCCGTGGGTGATTCCGCAGATCAACTACACCTACGCAATCACGCCGCGGCTTGTGAACAACCTGATCCTCAATGGCAATTACTACTCGGCCGTGTTCTATGGCTCGCCCGATTTCAAAGCCGCGCAGCAGGCGCTTCCGCTGGCATTCGCATTTACTGATGGCGGCGCCGGAGATGCGGGATTCGAAGGTGCCGGGCCGGCCGCTCCCAATGGCCGCCTCGGCCAGCAACTCGGCGTGATCGATGACTTATCGTGGGAGCGAGGCAAGCATACGATCCAGGCGGGAGTGAACAATCGCAACAACCGCATCACCAGCACCGCCAATCAATCCGGCACAATCATCGGGACTTACTCGTTCGGCAGCGTTGCTGATTTTGCTCACGGCAACGTTGCCGATGCAAGTAACTACAACAGCTTTACGCAGTCGTTCCCGCTGCTGCCCACGGTGCATCTTCGCGTGGATTCTCTCGGTTTTTACGCGCAGGACGAATGGAAGGTTCTAAAGAACCTGAACCTCACTTATGGCGCTCGATTCGAATATCAAGGAAATCCATGGTGCAAGGAGGCCTGCTACTCGCGCGCAAATACAGAGTTTCTCGCGACAGGATACAAGGCCGGCGTGTCCGTGCCCTACAACGCGACGCTTCAAGTCGGAAGTCACACGGACTTCCGCCAGTTCGAAGGAATTATCACCGAGCCTCGCTTCGGCTTTGCCTACTCGCCGTTGGGAGACAGGAATCTGGTGATTCGCGGCGGCGTCGGACTCTTTGCCAACACGATCGCGGCCAATATCGCAGCCAACGTTTACGGCAATCCTCCGAACAAGTTCTCGCCGAAAGTCACGAGCGGCATCGTCGGACTCTCGTCGGATTCGGGATCGTCCCAGGCGGCGGCCGTCGCATCCGCGGCCGCATTCGAGGCCGGTTTCTCGCATGGCGACACGCTCACGCAGCTCAGGGCAGCGGTTCCCGCAGGGGTGACGTTTTCCACGCCGACGCTCTATGTGAATCCCAATCACTTCCACACCATCAAGGCGCTCGAGTACAGCCTCGAGATCGAAAAGCCGCTTGCCGCTCACGATGTCGCTTCGATCTCCTACGTGGGAAATCACGCTTACAACGAGTCGCAATCGAACACCGCGGCGAACGGCTGGGCAGCGGATCGATTCGGCGGGTTGCCGGCCTCAATTCCCGATCCTCGCTTCTCCGTTGTCACCCAGATCTTCGACCAGGGCTACTCGTATTACAACGGGTTGAC
>JASHTH010000293.1 GCA_030040655.1 Acidobacteriaceae bacterium
TTCGAGCTCCATGGGCGGGAACATGTCCTCGTGATAGTGCGCCCAGTGGCCGGAGCGCATGTAAAGCTCGACCTTGGCCAGATTGGGCGTGTACACGTGCTGGTAACCGCTTTTGCGCTCGAGATCGAGGATGAATTCCTCGAGCAACCGCCGGATCGTCGCGCCTTTCGGCAGCCATAAGGGCAGTCCGGCGCCGACGTCCTCGCTGTTGGCGAAGAGCTCCAGCTCTTTGCCCAGCCGCCGGTGATCGCGCCGTTTCGCGTCCTCCAGCCGCGCGAGGTAATCGTCGAGGTCCTTCTTGGAAAAGAAGGCCGTTCCGTAGATGCGCTGCAGTTGCGGATTCTTCTCGTTGCCCAGCCAGTAGGCGCCGGAGATGCTCATCACCTTGAACGCCTTCACACGGCCGGTGGACGGCACATGGGGCCCGCGGCAAAAATCCACGAAATTCCCGTTGCGATAAAAGCTCACTTTCTCGCCCGGCTGCGTGAATTTAGTCACGAAGTGGGTCTTCATGAAGTCGCCGTCGCGTTCGAAGCCGGCGAGCGCCTGCTCGCGAGGCTCAAACTCGCGCGAAAACCGCTCGTCGCGCGCCACCACTTCTCCCATGCGCGCCTCGATCGCCTCAAGATCTTCAGGCGTGAACGGTTTCTCGCGATAGAAGTCATAGAAGAACCCGGTCTCCGTCGCCGGGCCGTGGCCGAGCTTGGTCTCAGGAAACAGCTCGAGCACCGCCGTTGCCAGCACATGCGCCGCCGAGTGGCGCGCCACTTTCAGCGCGTCGGGATCCTTGTCGGTCACCAGCTCGAGCCGCGCATCCGCCGTGAGTGGCGTAGTCAAGTCGACCAGCCGCGGTCCAGCCGTCTCCTGGTTGGCGTACATCGCGGCTTCTGAATCCGCACCAATCATTGCGTCCAAAGAGCCGGCATCGAGTGGAGTGAGCCGCGCGACGACGGCAGCCGCGGCCAGCCGCGGCGAGATCGAGTTGGCAATCTCCAGCGGAGTCGTCCCGGAAGCAACTTCGCGGGCGGATCCGTCGGGCAGATGAATGGCAATCGTTTCCTTGCTCATGTTGTCGGAAAGTCCAGTGGCCGCAGCAGTTCGAACGACGCGGCTCAACGTTCAGGATAGAGGGCAGAATGGGGCCGCGTCGAGAGGGCGCGGCGCTCACGCGACGAGGAGTTGAGCGTGTTTCTGTGGGTTAGTCGATCCGTGCCGCGTCGTTGACCAGGCGCCAATGGAACGTCCGCACGGCGAAAACCGCCGCGCTGGCAATGAGAACTGTGCAAATGGCAGCCCGTAAAGCGGGCCAGTTGCGATCGAAACCCATTGACCGACACCACTCCCGGTCTTGATCGCCGTTTCCACCGCGTGCTCGATGGATTTCAGATTAGGAAGACGTGATCAAAGACTATGGATTCTCTTTTCGAAGTACACATACAGGCCCGAAGCAGATTCTGCGCTGCACTTGCGGTTGGATGCGCGTTCGCCGAAGTGCGCTCAACTTCCCTGCTTTCCTCAGGCCAAGATACCGGATCGTGAACCGGGCATGGGAGCGCAACTCTCTCTTGGCCAAGGTCTTTTTGAAATCGCGCGGGCCCTTGGAACTCTGGTAACCGCACCGCTGACCCGAACTGGGGATGGTCTTTGCCCCAAAAGGACGTGCCTTTTGCCGCAACGGAGGCATGTTCAGCACCCGCCCGGGGAGCTACTTTGATCCATGTGGAAGTGAAGAGCCCGGCGAATTAAGAGGCTTGAAAATGCAGGTTTTCTGCAAAACCACGGACGGGAATGCCGAAGTTCGTTGTTGCGTATGCGGACAGGGCTTCGTTCTCTTCTGGGAGCGGCAATCGCGCTCCGAGCGCCATCAGGCCCTGCATGAGATTCAGAAGGTGTTTCGCAGCCATCACGGGAACAAGGCGGGTCCTGAGGCCCATCCTCAGAACGGCTTTATGATCCCGGAACTGGGTGGTCCGGTGGCTTTTCCCGGGACGGCGATGGTGGGACATCCGCCCACTTGGGCGCTTTGAGCTTTATATATAGAACCATATAGTGGCAGACGGAGTGGCGATTCACCGGGGGGGAGATCGCCACTTCGGTCCTTCGAAATTCTTTCCAGCTTAACCTATTTCCCCGATTTTTCCTCGTGGTATTCCATTTCTGTGTTCACCGCCCAGATGTTGTCCTTGGTTTTGACGTCGTTGACGATGTTTTCGACGGCCGTCATAGCGGTCAGCATGGAGTGGTCCTGGTTGTTGTATTTGTGCATACCGTTACGGCCCACGAGGAACAGGTTCTCGAACCGGTCCAAATACCCGCGGATCACGTCGAACCGGTCGTAGCTGCCGAAATAGGCCGGATAGGTCTTGGGAACGTGGACGACGTGGAAATCCTCCACATCCTCCGGTTTCAGAATGCCGATTTTGGCGACTTCGCCGATAGCGAACTTCGCCATCTCCTCATCGGAGAGCTTCCATAGCGGGTCGGTGTCATTGCAGAAATATTCCAGGCCGATCCACGTCTTTTCCTTGCTGCCCACCAGGTACGGACTCCAATTGTTGAAGACCTGCAGCCGGCCGACCATCACATCGGGCTCCTGGATGTAGATCCAGTTGTCTTTCAGTGGTGTTCCGTCGTCTTCGGACACCGTGAGTTTCTTGGCCAGCAGGCCCACGGTGATGAAGTCGCGATACATCAGCCCTTCGCTCACCTCGGTTACTTCTTTGGGTAGCGGCGAAGAGATCGCGCGGATCAGGTCGCGAACCGGCATCGTCGAGAAGAAGTAGTCGCCTGCAAAAGTCACGCGCTCGCCGCCTTTGTTCACGCCTTCGACCGCGGTCACTTTGTCCCCGTCGACGTGAATACGGTCGATGGCGATGCCCATGTGGATTTCGCCGCCCTGCTGACGAACCAGTCCCGCGGTGTATTCCCAGAGCTGGCCGGGGCCGAACTTGGGATAGAGGAACTTCTCGATCAGCGAGGTCTCGGTTTTCGTTTGCGCGAGGCCGTCACGGTTGCGGCGAAATGTCTTGGTCAGGAAGTGCTTGACCACGCCGGTCAACGAAAGGCCCTTGATGCGCTGCGCTCCCCACTCGGCGCTGATCTGGTTACACGGGACACCCCAGACCTTTTCCGTGTAGGACTTGAAGAACGTGAGGTAAAGCTGGCGGCCAAAGCGGTTGATCAGGAAATCCTCAAGCGTCTTCTCCTCCCGCTGCGGCAAAACTGCCGACTTCACGTAACTCACGCCGGCCTTGAAGGTGCGCGCCAGCCCGAGCTTCCTCAGCGTGTCGGCGGTGAGGCTGATCGGATAATCGAAAAAACGCCGCAGGAAGTAAATCCTGCTCTTGCGTGGACGGATCAGCATCACCAGGTCGTCTTTCTCAGGATCGGGCGCCGATGCCGCCTCAGGAACCTCGCGCTGCTTGCCCTGGTAGCGAAGGTAGCCGTTCTGGCTGGCGGCCGCTTCCACCGGCATCATCTCCATCCACCATCGCATCACGCGGTCCGACTTGGAAAAGAAGCGGTGCCCGCCAATATCCATGCGATTGCCTTTGTAGACAATCGTGCGCGAAATACCACCGATCTCGTGGCTTGCTTCGATCACAATGGGCTTGATCGCCGAGTGGCGCTGCAGCTCGATGGCTGCCGTCAACCCCGCCGGCCCGGCTCCAATAATGATCGCTGTGCCTTGTCTCATCACTTCTTGAATCCTTCCTCATGGCGTCGTTTCCATCGACCGACGCTGCAAATCGCCGTCCTTTTCAAAAGATGGAATTGTATTCCAACTCGATGATGTCTGGGAGTCTGGACTCTCCCCTTGGAAGCGTCTCGAATTCGCGCGACCTCAGGCCGGGTTGGAGGTGCCATCAAGTCATTGCGCGGATCGTTCCAGAATGACCTGGCACAGCCCTTCATGATAACCATGGCCGGAAAACGCATCTCCGCAAAAGCGGTGCGTTTCCCTGTACCTGCCGGTGGCCAGAATCTCGCGTTCGATTCTCGGCTGAAATGTCGCTGGAAATCCAGTCGGCGCGCTGCCCTGGGTCGCATCCGGAGGACGCACCGCGAAGCCCACGTCGACGATCTCCGGCTGCCTGTCCAATGTCTCGGCGACGTGGGCGTCGACATCCACCTTCCTGCTAAAGTTCCAAAATGCCTCCTTGGGCTGATTCTCGAATATATTCGTAGAAAAATAGGGCAGGATACCTACCGAAAAATACTGGAAACCAGCGATCGTTTTGCCCTGGATCCGGCCGGCAAGGTATGCGGCGGCATCCCTGTCGCCGGAGTACGCGGCGGTCAGGTCGGTTCGCATGGCACGCGCGGTCCACGAGCCTTGCTCGGCCGCGATGGCGAAGAGTACGAAGAATAGGATCGCATGCCACACCGGCGCATGGGAATCCCCTTTTTTCGGCCAGTCGATCCACAGCACGGCGAGCAGCGCCAGCGTCACCATGCCGAAATGCCATGGCCGGGCCGCCACAAACTCGAAGAGCGCCTGGAGCAGGAGGAAGGGGAGCAGGTCGACGGCATTCCTGCCGTAGATGAGGAAGGCCACGACAACGCTCCAGGCAACCAAGGAGACGAGCCAGGAATTCGACATTCCATAGGTGAGGTTTTCCTCGAATCGCTCTATCGCATGCCTGAGTGTGCCATGGTTTTGCGGCTTGTTTTCCGCCTGCGGGTGGCTTTCGGCAGCCGGCCCATTTGGCAAAGGCGGCGACGGAATCGCACCTGCGCCGGCAGGTTTCTTCTCGAGGTGAGTCGCCCGCCAGGCAGGCGTATAGATATCGTCCGACGCGGGCCTTGTCGACCAGACCGAAACCGCCCAGAACGCGCACAGACAAATGCCTGCGGCAATCAGTCGCCGGAGGCCAATTCGCTCGGAGCCTTGTTTTCTTTCCCGCCACAGCCGCAGCGCGATCATGGCCGCGAAGCCGGCGGAGATGACCAGTCCCTGCGCGCACAGATTGCTCAACAACCCCAGCACCACGCTGAGCGAGAGAAGATGGCGGACGGGTTGGGCAAACAAGACCGCGCAAACGAAGATCAACAGCGGGGCGGCAAGGTAGTTGCGGGAGACGACCGCGTATTGATAGCCGAGATAGAAACTGAAGGGAAGGACAACCCGCAGGATTGCCGGAAATGGAGAATACCGAAGAAAGACGTAGATTCCCGCGGCAGGGACGATCGACACGATCCAGCGCATGGCTGTGAACGAGACGTGCATCCGGCAAAGGATCCACAGAAGCAGGTGCCACAGGCCGGGCGAACCCTCGTAGCGAAGTCGCGTGTTGAAGAGATCGATCAGCGTCGAGTCGCGCGCAACCAGCCATCCCTGCGCCTCGTCGACCCACGGCACATGATGCGCCACCAAGATCGTGAGCAGCGCAAGCCAGACGAGGAAGACGATGGCTTCGAGGAGACCGAATCGCGGAGATTGCCTCGACCTGAAAATGGGTCCATCGAGCAGTCTGGCAGCCGCGCGGGGGTCCGGCTTGTTTTGCGTCATCCCTTCCGACCGCAAATCCTGTCTCCTGCCGGTCGCCTTCGCGCTTTCATCCAGGTTGCTCAATGCTTCACCGGCTCCAGGATGACCTGACATTCACCCTCATCGTAACCATGTCCCGAAAACGCATCGCCACAGAAGCGGTGCGTTTCCACGTAACGGCCGGTTTCGAGTATCTCCGCCTCGACCCCCGTCTGAAATCTTTGAATCCATGTGGGATCCGCGGCGGCGCTGAGCGTGTCGCCGTGCGGGTGCACCAAAAACCCGATGTCGATGTAGTCCGGACGCTCCGCAACCACCTCAAGGGCGCGCTCATCGATCGGCACGTTCCGGCTCCAGTACCAGATAGCCGCCTTGGGCTGGTTGTAGAAGATGTTTTTCGAAAAATAGGGAAGCACCCCGACCGAGTGATAATCGAATCCCGCGACTCTTTTTCCCGGGGTCAGGTGGCTGGCCAGAAACCGGGCCGCGTCCCGGTCACCCGAGTACTCCCAGGTCATATCGATTCGAATGGCGTGCGCGCTCCAGAAGCATTGCTCCACTGCCACGGCCAGCACCACCAGCGAGAGAATCCCCCCCCAGATCGAATCGCGTCTTCCTTCGCCTGCGGGCCAGTCGATCCACAGAATACCGATGAATGCGATCATTGCCGTGCCGAGATTCCACGGATGGGAGATGACAAACTCAAACAGCAATTGCAGAAAGATATAGGGAAGCAGATCGAGAATGTTCCCGCGCAGCAGGAGAAAGACACCCAGCGAGCCGATCGCGAATGTCGACAGGACCCATGAGTTCGACAGGCCATAGGTCGCGGCCAGGGTGAACCGATAGAAAGCGCGCTCCAGGCCCCGGTGGCTGCGAATGTTCATATCCACCGCCCTCAGGCTTTCGCCGGCCAGCGTGCCGACAGGAGCATGAGACGAAGCCCATTGGCCGTCGACAAAGTCCCTGGGATGGTGGATGCGATACCAGTTCGGCTGATAGCGGTTATCGAGGGTGGGAAAGATCGTCCAGACAGAGAATCCCCACGCCGCGGCCAGGCAGAGCGTCGCCAGGGCCACACGCTTGCGCGTGAGAAACCGGGCATCCTGCCCGCGCCTGCGCCACAAACGAACTGCCAGCATGCAGGCGAAACCCGCGCCGATGCATAGCCCATGCGCGGTGAGATTTCCCATCAATGCGAGCACGACAGCTAGGGAGAGCAGATTGCGCTCCGGCTTTGCGAACAGGATGGCTGCGATGAAGACGAGAAGAGGAAGCGCAATGTAGCCGCGGGAAACAACCCCGTACTGGTAGAAGAAATAGAAACTGAAGGGGAGAACGACGCGCAGGATGGCCGGAAACGGCGAATAGCGCAGGAACACCCACATGCCCGCGACCGGCGCCACCGCCATGATCCAGCGCATTGCCAGAAATGAGACGTGCAAGCGCGCCAGGATCCAAAGCGGGATATACCAGAGTCCCGGCGCACCTTCGAGGCGAAGATACTGCGAGAATAGAACCGGCAGCGGGAGCTCCCGCGACAGCTGCCAGGCCTGGGCTTCGTCGGCCCAGGGAACGTGATGCGCCAGCGTCCATCCCAACAAGGCCACATACACGGCGAGGATCGCGCCCTCGAACACGCCAAAACGATATTCGAGCCGTGGCCCAAAAAGCCTCCGGGAAATCCGCGCGCCGGCCGTGGCAGGCCTGCTTTGCACCGAAACATCCGACAGCATTGAAGACTCCCTATTGCTGTTGCTTTGCCACCGGCTCCAGGATCGCCTGGCACTCGCCTTCGTCGTAACCATGTCCTGAAAAGGCAATACCGCAAAAGCGATGGGTTTCCCTGTAATGGCCTGTGGCGAGAATCTCTTCTTCCGGGTCGGGCCGGTAGGTCGCGATCCGGCGGGGATCCTCGGCAGCGCTAGCTCGGCCGATATGAGGCTTCACGGCGAATCCCACGTCGATGTAGTTCGGGTGCATGGCGAGAGCTTGTTCGACGCGATCGTCGACATAGTTCTCGCTTTTCCAATGCCAGAAGGCTTCTCTCGGCTGGTTTGCGAAGATGTTCGAGGGAAAATAGGCCAGGACGCCCACACTGTGATAGCCAAACCCGGCCACGCTCTCACCGGCGAGATGGCCGGCGAGGAATTGGGCGGCGTCGCGATCGCCGGAGTACATTCCCTTTGCTTCGGCGCGCAGCGCGCGAGTGCTCCAGAAACATTGCTCCACGACGATGGCGAGCAGGAGAACCGAGAGAAT
>JASHTH010000294.1 GCA_030040655.1 Acidobacteriaceae bacterium
TATCGCAATCCGCAGTGCTCGGCGTGCTTCATCAACTCGGTCGAGGATTCGCTGGACTCCATTCTGACCCTGGCCAAGACCGAAGGCATGCTCTTCAAGTGGGGTTCGGGAACGGGCACAAACCTGTCGACGATTCGCGGATCAAAGGAGAGCCTTTCGGGCGGCGGCCAGGCCTCCGGCCCGCTTAGCTTCATGAAAGGATTCGACGCCTTTGCCGGGGTCATCAAGTCGGGCGGCAAGACGCGCCGCGCGGCCAAGATGGTGATTCTCAATGTCGACCACCCCGACATCGTCGACTTCATCGAGTGCAAGGCCAAGGAGGAGGCCAAGGCCTACACGTTGATCCGGGCCGGTTACGACGGCTCCGGGCCCGACTCCGAGGCGTTTTCGTCGATCTTTTTTCAGAACGCCAACAACTCGGTGCGCGTGAGCGACGAGTTCATGCGCGCATACGAGAAAGACGGCGAGTTCTCGACCTACACGGTGAAGGATCGCAAGCCGGTGGAGACCTTCAAGGCGCGCGAGATCATGGGCAAGATCGCCAAGGCGACTTGGGAGTGCGGCGACCCCGGCATGCAGTTTGACGACACCATCAACCGCTGGCACACGAGCAAGAACACGGGGCGCATCAACGCTTCGAATCCCTGCTCGGAGTACATGTTCCTGGACAACTCGGCGTGCAACCTGGCCAGCTTCAACCTGCTCAAGTTCGTCACGCCGGCCGGCGCATTCGATCTCGCCGCGTACCGGCACGCCATCTCCGTGATGATCACAGCGATGGATATCCTGGTCGACAATTCCGGTTATCCGACCGAGTCGATCGCCAAGAACTCGCACGATTACCGGCCGCTGGGCCTGGGCTATGCCAATCTGGGCGCGCTATTGATGGCCTTGGGGCTGCCTTACGACTCGGCTGCCGGCCGCGATTTTGCCGCATGCCTTACCGCCATCATGTGCGGGCAAGCGTACCTGCAATCGGCGATCCTCGCCGCCACCTGTCCGCCGCTGGCTTCAGCCACGCCGCTGACGGCCGGCGTGGAGCGCGAAGGCGGCGCCTGCCCCGGCTTCTATGTCAACCGCGAGCCGTTTCTCGACGTGATTCGCATGCACCGCGCCGAAGTGAACAAGATCGGCAAGTCGAAGACCAGCGGAGAACCGTTCGCGGCGCCGCAGCTCGACGCGCTCATCGATTCCAGCCGCGAGTGCTGGGATATGGCGCTGGTCTACGGCGAGCGCTCCGGTTACCGCAACTCGCAGACCACGGTGCTAGCGCCCACCGGGACCATCGGTTTCATGATGGATTGCGACACGACGGGCATCGAGCCCGACCTGGCGCTGGTGAAATACAAGAAGCTCGTCGGCGGAGGCATGATCAAGATCGTCAACAACACCGTGCCCGCCGCGCTCTTCAAGCTGGGCTACACGAACGAGCAGGTCAATGCCATCGTCTCCTACATCGACGCGACGGGAACGATCGAAGGCGCGCCGGGCATCAAGCCGGAGCATTTGGCGGTCTTCGATTGCAGCTTCAAGCCGGCCAAAGGCACGCGGTCGATCCACTATATGGGCCACATCAAGATGATGGCTGCCGCGCAGCCGTTTCTCTCCGGCGCCATCTCCAAGACCGTGAACCTGCCGCAGGAAGCGTCGATCGACGAGGTGGCCGAGGCCTACGCCGAAAGCTGGCGCCAGGGCATCAAGGCCGTGGCCATTTATCGCGACGGCTCGAAAGGCACACAGCCGCTGAATACCAGCATGGACGCGAAGAAAGAACCTTCGGCTCTCGATGCCGCCGGGAGCCGCGTTCTGGCGCAGATGGCCGCGGGCCACGCCGCCGCCGACGCCGATCTCAAAGCGCTCGAAGCCAAAATCGGTGAAAGGCTCGAGGTCACGGCAAAGTCGGTGCTGGTCGCCGCGGCGGCGTTCCAGAAGTCGATCGAGGAGATTGCCAAGGCAGCGGCCGTGCCTACGCTCAAGCCGACTCCTGCGGTTGCCGTTCCGCAGCCCGAGGCGCAAGATCTCAACGGCCCGCCGCGCGCCGTTCGCCATCGCCTGCCCGAGGAACGCGCTTCGGTCACACATAAGTTCTCGATCGCGGGCCACGAAGGCTACATCACGGTTGGGCTGTATCCCACTGGCCAGCCCGGCGAGATCTTCATCAAGATGGCCAAGGAAGGCTCGACCGTCTCAGGCTTAATGGATTCGTTCGCGACCGCGATTTCACTTGCTCTGCAGCACGGCGTCCCGCTGCGCGTGCTGTGCGAGAAGTTCGCGCACCTGCGCTTCGAGCCTTCGGGCTGGACGGGCAATGAGCAGATCGGCTATGCCAAGAGCCTGATGGATTACATCTTCCGCTGGCTCAATTTGCGTTTCCTTTCCGGTGCGCAGTTGACGCTGTTTGCCGGCTTGAGCTCGCCCGCGCCGCAACTGCCGGCTTCGCCGAGCATCTTGCCCGAGACGGAACCGGAAGAGGAAACGGTGGCGTCGAATCAATTGGCCAAACTGGCAGAAGAGGTAGCCAGGCGCTTGCACCAGGTGGGCGCGCCGGCCCTCGGGTCCGCGCCCGGAATGGGCTATGCAGCAACAGCGGGCGGAGGAATTGCGCCTGAGCCGCGAGCGACGACTTTGCCGGGGTTGACTCAAGGGCCCACCCTGAAAGACCGTGGACTTTACCACGCTGCTGATGCCATGCGCGACCTTTACGACATGGGCGACGCTCCCAGCTGCCATACCTGCGGCGCCATCATGGTTCGCAACGGCAGTTGCTATCGCTGCATGAGCTGCGGCTCGACTAGCGGCTGCAGCTAGTGCCGCAGACTTCACTTCTTCAGCAACTTGGCCGAAGCCCTGTCGAGGGCTTCGGCATTTTTTCTGCCCAGAAGCGGGAAACAGCCCCCGTTGCCCCAAAGAATGAGGACGAATCTTCTGTAAAGTGCCTGTAAAGATGGGGCTTATTGGGTTAATTCTTCTCAAGCATGTCGGTAAAAAATACGCGCAATTGCAAAAAATGCTTTGTCCGGCGGCGATTGTTCATCGAGAGCCGATTCGTCGAGAACAACCCGCCTCCTCAAGCCTGAGAACCTAAATGACTTACTC
>JASHTH010000295.1 GCA_030040655.1 Acidobacteriaceae bacterium
CTGGCGGAAGGCTTCTATCGCGCTTGTACTTATTCAGCGCTCTTTCTGCGGGCAGAAAGGCTCGCTGATGGCCGGCGAACATTCCGACTTCTCGAAGGCGAGCCTTTACCAACCAGCTTTGGCCAGGACCTCTATCAACGCATCTTTGAAACGGCAGGTCAAGAGAGCGCGCACCACCATCGAATTGCCTGAAATCGTTGCGGTGGAGTTGGGAGATATGCTACTTTCAGGATGGCGAAGGAATCCGCCATTAAGCGCCGCCCGTAACGGGCCGGATGATGACTCCTGCAGATGCGCAGGGGTCTTTCTTTTGCTCCTGTGCAGATATTGGAAGAGGAGCAAAATGGACAGCTATCTGGAACTCCCCATCGGTGATCAGGCGCCCGAGATTGTCACCGCCGTCGTCGAAATCCCTCAAGACAGCGTCAACAAATACGAATACGATGCAAATCTGAACGTCTTCGTTCTGGACCGAGTTTTGCACTCGCCCGTGCACTTCCCCGGCGATTACGGATTCATTCCCCAGACCACGGCCCAGGACGGTGAACCTCTCGACATCCTGATCCTCGGCGATACGCCGGTGTTTCCGGGCTGCATGTACAGCGCCCGGCCAATTGGACTATTCGAGATGCTCGATCAGGGTGCGTGCGACGAGAAAATCGTGGCTTACGCTACGGCCAATCCCCGATTCACCGACATTCAGAACTACACGGAAGTGCAACCGCATTTTCTGCTGGAAGTCGCGCACTTCTTCTCCGTATACAAGGACTTGGAAGGCAAAAGAACCAGGGTGTTGGGCTGGAAGGATCGGGAGGCTGCATATGCCGTAATCCGTTCCAGCCACGAGCGGTTTTCGAAATCGCATGCTTCGAAATGAGGTTTCAGTATGGCCGGCCTGGCTGTGAACAGCACCATCGATCCCCTGCAGTACGCTTCCGTCGTCGAGCGCACTGAAGAGCTGGCGCGATTGCAGGCTCAGGCGCAGAGAAGAAAGTCCATGCTGGTTTTTGGACCGGAAGCGGTCGGCAAGACGCGACTGCTGCGGAGCTTCGTCCAAACACAGCCGCTCGCCCTCTTTGCTGCCCAAGTACAGTCTCCGCGGGAAATGCTGATGGCCCTCATTGAGGAGCTCCGGCGACTAGCGAGACCTGGTGTCAATCTTCCCGCTAGTTTAGCGACACTGAGCACCGGATCTCTCAAGGGGTGCATCCAGCGGGCTCTCGACCAACACCCATTTCTCCTGGCCCTCGATCACCTGGCGGGTCCGTCGCGTGTGGTTACTGGCCTCATCAAAGACCTCAACTACTTTGATCGGACTCCGGTGATCTTCGTAGCTCGTACACCCCACATGGAGGACATTGGCAATCTGCAGCCCATGTGCGCCGGCAAATCTGAGCGGTTGGAATTGAAGGAATTCTTGCCGCCGATTGCGCTGGAGTTCGCGAAGAGAGAGGCAAGCCGCACAGGCGTATGGGCCTCAAACCTCGATCAAGTTCTGCACCAACTTGTAGAGTGGAGCAACGGAAACCCTGGCAGCATCGTTCACATGGTCAAAATGGCCCAATTCCCACGCTACTACGCTGGGGATCAGATCAAGGCGCACGTCCTTTACCTCGATTACCGCATGGGGCGACGTGAATAGCCGAAAACACGGCTTCCGGTTCACCGATTTGGGATGGGGAGGCGCCTATTAAGGCAGAGGAAGCAGCGAACGAGATCAATTGACCATTGTCATCGCATCGCGGGTTGAAACGTAATCGAGATAAAGTGATGAGCACGGACGTCAGTAAGTTCGACATACTCAAGGGCGTACACGTTGCCGGCCCTGAATTCAAGCCCAAGACCGTTACAGAGGTTGGCGTGCGCGAATCGATTCTTGAAGACATCGCACTGAAGACTCTCTACCTGTACGGCCCTTTCTCGGTTGCTGATCTTGCGGAACAATCCCGCCTCAGCTATGACGCGGCCGAGCAGTTGTTTTCCCGCCTGCGGACAAAGTTGCTTTGCGAGGTCACTGGCATGACGGGGACGGTTCCCGTAATTGCAATTTCGTCTCAGGGCAGAACCCGCGCATTGGAGTTGCTGTCCCAAAACCAGTATTCGGGCGCCATGCCGGTCTCTCTGGCGAGCTACGTAGCGCAAGTCCGAAAGCAAAGCATGCGGAACGTGAAGGTCCGGACGGTTGATGTCGAGCGCGCTTTCGCCCACCTCGTATTTAACAGCGAAGTGCTTTCGGAGCTGGGAACAGCACTCAACTCGGGAAATGCCGTCTTCCTGTATGGTCCGCCAGGCGCAGGCAAGACGGCTGCCGCGGAGGCAATGTCCAACGTGTTTACGGAGGACGGAGTATGGATTCCGTTTGCCGTTGAAGTCGGAGGTCAAATCATTACCGTTTATGACCCCGCAATTCACGGACCTGAAGAGGATACGAAGTCTAACGATGGAGATCGGCGCTGGGTTCGCTGCAGGCGTCCCACCGTCACCGTGGGGGGAGAATTGACAGTCGAAATGCTGGACCTGCAGTTCAACCCGATTACGAATTATTACGATGGGCCTCCACAGATGAAGGCCAACGATGGCGTGCTCGTGATCGACGACTTCGG
>JASHTH010000296.1 GCA_030040655.1 Acidobacteriaceae bacterium
ACTCGATTGCGATCATCGTCAAGCACATGGCCGGCAACATGCGGTCGCGCTGGACAGACTTTCTGACCAGCGACGGCGAAAAGCCCGACCGGCATCGCGATACGGAGTTCGAGGATCCGCCGGGGACGCGAGAAGCTTTGCTTGCGCTTTGGGAGGAGGGATGGAGTTGCCTCTTCGGCGCTCTCGAGCCGCTCGCAGAGGCTGACCTCACGCGCAAGATCACCATTCGCGGCGAAGCGCACTCTGTCACGCAGGCCATCAATCGGCAGCTTGCGCACTATCCGTATCACTGCGGCCAGATCGTCTTCCTGGCCAAGCACTTGAGTCATGCCGATTGGCGGGCGCTTACCGTCCCGCGCGGCAAGTCGCAGGAGTTCAATCGGCGCGTGCTGGCCGGCGAGGCGAGCCAGCGGTAAGCGGCATTCCGGTGTGGTTACTGCAATTGCAACTCGACATTCACCACGCCAAAGTCGCCATCTTCGCGGTCCACGGTGCGAATCTGCTTCACCTCAGCGGCGGACCAACTCGAGGTGCATGTCGCCAACCAACTTTTCAGGAGTTTCGGACTGAATTGCTTGCCTTGCAGAATCCAGCACGCTAGCAAGCCCCGTCCTGCGCCCGCGAACGGCTCCAGGCCAGTCAGTGCAAGCCGACCGAATCGATATCGCTTTCCTTCGTCGATTTGAATCGCGAGCGACAAACGATGATCTCGTGTTTCCAGAATCGGAGTCGGAATCACTGCAACATCGGATATCCGCTTTCGACATAAAGTTCTTTCAGGTTATCAAGGCCCTTGGCGATTGCTGTTGCATTGAAGAGACTGCCCGTATCGATCGGGAACTGTCGCCTGAGCACATCCTGCGGAAAAACCGATGCGCCCTCAAAGCTCAGGTTTCCGAGATCGTACCGGTCGCCCGGTTCCACCTCCACCGAAACATCCGCAAGACCCTCTTGGTCTTGGTTGCCAATGACGGAAACTCGCGGATCATCGGTGCGAGCCTGGAAGTAGCCCTGATCTAGCAAACTCCGGCGAATGCGCTTGGCAAGCTCGGTGGGAGCATAAGTCCCGCCCTCGAGTGAAGAAGCGACTTGCTGCCGGTTCGCCGCCGGCAGGTCGCTTGCGACGAGGGTGAGTCTTCGTACATGGACCGGAGTTTCGGATTGCGAAGAGAGATTTTGTCCGACAGCGCAAACTGCGAGAACCATGAACGCCGAAGTGAAGAGCACAATTCGCATCGAGCACCTCCCAACCGCAAGGGCTCACCGGAAAGCAGCATTTGCCGGTCCGAACTTCAGGATTTGACCAGCGATGCTCCGAAAAGTCACCGTGCCGATAGCGCCTACCTTCCCGATCCCGATGGCGTCGCGCTCTTTGCCGGCTCGTCGGGGGCAGCCGGAGGGGTGGCCGGGGGTTGCTCGCCGGCTGCGCGCAGCGCACGATCGATGACCATCCACACCTGCTCCTCCGGTTGCGCGCCGTCGATTCGCTCGCCGTTCACAAAGAGCGCGGGAGTGCCTTCGATAGCCAGCGCATCGGCCTCCTTCATTTCCGCGCGAATTGCGGTCTCATCCTGCTTGGCCATGCAAGCGTCGAGCTTGCTCCCGTCCAACTTGCCCAGCGTGGCCTCCTGGCGCGCAATGCGGTCCAGCGCGGCAAAGCTCTTTTGCAGATTGCGGTCTTCGCCGTTGACCTCCTGCCCGTGCGAATGCAGATAGTCCACGTAGGTCCAGTAGACGTCGCCGCTTTGCGAGGCCAGGCAGTTCGCATCCACCGCGGCGTGCATCGCCCAGGGATGGAGCTCGGTGAGCGGGTCATCCTTGTAGATAAATCGCACCTTTTCTTTGTACCGCTCAAACGTAGAAGGGAACAGCGATTGATGCATGCGCGCGCAATACGGGCACTCCAGGTCGTCGAAGTTGATCACCGTGACCTTGGCCGCGGGATTGCCGCGGATGGGCCGGCTAGCTACGTCGATCGCAAACGCCGGATCCTTGTCCAGGTCGAACTTTTCCAGACGCGCCAGGGTCTTATTGTCGGTCGAGATAAGAAAGTCGACGACCGTGCTCTTGGTTCCACGCGACAGCGTGACCGGGAGAGTATCGTAGCCGGAAATGTTGCTCGGCGTGCGCGCGCCCAGGCTGACCGAATAGTCCCCGGGCACGTTGTATTGCGAGCGAACCATAACCTCGATGCGGCGGTCGAGACCAGGGTCAGGGGCTGAAGGTGGAGCCGGCTGGGCCCTGCAGCCTGCGGCCATGCCCAAAGCTAGCAGGCCGGCTAAGACATGAATGCGTGGCAAGGAAAATTCCTCTACGGGTAAGGATACTCCAGCGGCCGAACGCTCTTTTGGACGAGCGGGGGAATGTGGCGGAAGCCCGGTAAAGCGCGCCGCAGCGACTCATGCCTTGTGGCTCGTTGCGGACAGCAGATCATAGAATCTTGCCGGATCGCCGCTCTTGAATAGCGCATACCAAGCCTCCAGCGCCGGCTCGCTGTACAGGTTCAGCAGCTTGAAGATGGCATAGGCGAAGTCCACTGGCGCGATTCCGCTTGCCGTGATCAGGTTGCCGTCGGTAATGGCCGGCGCTTCGACGTACAGACTCCCGCCGCGGTATCCGCTCGAGGCCAGATATTCCCGCGCGTTGCTCGTATGCCGGCGGTCGTCGAGCAAGCCGGCGTGCGCCAGCGCCAGCGTAGCCGCGCAGATGGCCGCGATCGGCTTGGCTGCCGCCAGAAAGTCGCGGGCTTTCTCGATGGCCTCGGGATTGGCGCCGCTCTCCCACGCTTTGCCTCCGGGTAAGATCAGCATCGCGCTTTCGGTTGGCGAGATTTCGGAAAGGGCAAGGTCAGGCTCGATCCGCACGCCCCCGATCGACGTCGCTGGCTTGCGCTCGATCGAAACCGTTCTCACGCAGTAACGCGCAGGCGCGAGCTGAAAGTCCGGATTGTTGATTCCAGCAACGGCGAACGACGGCTCCCAGTCCGCCATGGTGTCGAAGACAAACAGGTGCACGATTTCCTGGCTCATGGAGCTCTCCGCAATGCCTCGAATGCCGTTTTCGTCGCAATCTTAAAGCGCAAATCGCAGATATGCCAAACGAGCCGGGCATCAGTACGGCGGCGGCAGATTGGGATCGCGAAAAACGGAGTTGGCGCGGCGAATGTCTCCCACCGACCCGAAACTCGCCAGCGTAATGCTATAGAGATACTGTGTTTCGTCGCGCACCGAGCCCAGCGCGAAGCGTCGATACCCCATGCTAATGCCGCAGCAGCCCCAGTTGTACACGGCCTGCACTCCGGCGTACTGCAGCGCATTTTGCACAAAGTCGTAGCCGCCGTTCATGGCCAGGTTGAAGCCGTCTCCGGTGGACTTGCCGATGTAAAGAAACGGCTGCACCAGCTGGCTCTTGGTAATGGATGCGGTGCTGCCCGTCTCGTCGACGGCGTTGAGCAGCGAGTGGCCGATGCCCGCGGTGGTGCGGCCCCAACTATAGCCGGCATAGACATTGTCCGCCCCGAATCGGCCCGCCTTGGGATCGTAGTCCATGTCCCACTGCACGCGCAGGTTGTCGATGGCTTCGAAGCGCATACGCGAGATGATCGGAGACAGGTTGCGCGGCGAGGTGAGAAAGGCGACGCCGCTCAAATCCAGAGTGGAATCGAAAACGTTGCGGCGGTTGGGAATCAGCGCCGTGCCGAAGTCGGAGTCGATGAAATACTTCTGCGCAATCTGCCAGCTCGCCCACTCGCGTGGCTGGGCGGCGCATTGGCCCGGCGTCGCATCGGTTTCAATGCAAGGCTGCACACCTTTGGAGCGCAGATAGAAGCGCTGCGTCAGCGAGAAGCCCAACTCGCTGGTGTCGGTGGCGGTGTCGGTCGTGTCGACGAGCAGCACGTTGCGCTCTTGCGCGCCGATGCCGGCTACATAGTGGTAGTAGATCTCGGGCTCGATGACATGACGCAAATCGCGATTCCAATGCCCGAGCGTGAAATCGCGCTCCAGGGCCGGCGGTCGAATGTCGACCCCGGCCTCGACGTCTTCGCGGTTGAGCGAAGAGTGGCTCACCGAAGGAATGCCGCCGTTGGCGCCGGTCAGGTCGGGGATCTGGCTGCTTGAATAAAACGTATCGCGCACCGCGCCCTCGGGAACAAAGCTCCAGCCGCCGGCCTGGAACGGTAGCGAGAGGTGCGGATAGAGGTCGAAGCGGCCCACGTTGTGCGCATGAAAGCCGGGCTCCGACCGGCCCAGGTGGTCGATCGACGACCCCAGTCCCCAATAGAGCGGAGAAGAAAAGAGAGGGCGGTCGAGCACGTCGTAGCGCACGCTGGGCAGGTGCAGGATTCGCGCTTCGTCGCCGTCCACGGAGCTGGCGAAGGTCTGAAACCGGTCCAGCGAAAGCGACGGAACGAGGCCATTTTGTTCGTGGGTGAGCGACACGTTGCTCGCCACCTGGGAGCTGACCGCCTGGGAATAGTTGTCATTGAAGACGAGCCTGTAGATGTAGCTCGACAGGTACTCTACGTTGCTTATGGCGTAGGTGCTTGCATTGAGGTCCTTGCGGCCCAGCGCGGCAATGTCCACTCCGCCCTGGTTGACGAGCTGAGTCGCCGGTTGAGTCGTTGCCGCTACGGCTTCGGCGCTTGGCGTAGGGCTGCTTTGGCTCGAGGCGGCTGACTGTTCCACGCCACGATCGAACAGCGCGTTCCAGCGCACAGTGAGATGGTCCAGGCCGGGACCCTTGTAGCGGAAGTCTCCGTTGGGAGCCCATCCGCGCTTGGAGTAATACTCCGTGCCCACGACCATGTCCATGCTGCGATTCATCGCCCAGTAATACTGCTCGCCGAGCACGAACCCCTTGATCGATGAATTGCTGAGGACGGGAATGAGCAGCCCGGACTCGCGGCCGCTCTCATTCACCGGATGCCGGAGGTAGGGGAGATAGAACAGCGGCACTCCCAGCACCTTGAAGATCGTGTTCGAGGTCGACGCCTTCTCGTTCGCCAGCGCGATGCTTCGCGAGATCAGTTCCCAGTCGGGCTTGGGCAGCCGGCAGTTGGTCATTGTGCCGTCAATGATCTTGTAGTTCCCTTCGCCGAGCTGCAAGAGCAATCGTCCGGAGAAAAGAAAGGGGTTGGGCGTGCTGTAAACGATGGCGCGTCCGCTGCGCCGCACTCCGATCGAACCTTCTACGTGATAAAACCGCGCGGTATGCGTGTCCAGGCGCATTTCCCCATGGTCGGCATCGATCGAGACATCGTCGGGACCGCCGGTTACCTGCAAATGGCCGTCGGCTTCGAGCTCGGTCGTCTTGCGGTTGTAGACGACCTTGTCGGCGCGGACGATGTAATCGCGATAGTAGATGGTCACCTCGCCGGAAAGCGTCACCATATCGCCCACGAGCGTCTGACGACGCTGCGCGTCGAGTTCGACGGGAACACCCTTAGGGGGCGCGGGTTCGGGCCGCGCCACCGGAAACATCTCCTGGCTCGGATCGTCGGGCAATTGCGTGTCGGAATCGTTGCCGGCTTGGTTCGCTTCACTTGAGGTGGATGCCGGCGCGCCTGAAGGTGACGAATTGGTTAATATCTGCCCTTCGAAGGGGATGGGCCAGAGGGCCAGCAACGTGATACATACTAGAGTGCGAGCACGCATTCCAGGAACCAAGGCACAGCATAGCAAAGGCCGGTACACTTTCTTGGACGCGCGTCTCGCGGCTCTGGCGACATCCAAATCGGAAGGATCAAAGGCGCAAGCCCTCGGCAATCGGCGCAGGCAGGCGCGGCTCGGCCGGCGGACACTGTGCCCTGGGCGTTCTTTCCGCGCATGCATCGGCTTGTTGCCGTTCCGTGAAGCCGATGAAAACCGGTCTTGAGCGCCTCCATTCCAGCATTCTCCGCGACATTTCCTTCCCCAGAATGAATCGTCCGAAAGGCTCCCGCGCCGGAGCCTTCGGGCATTAGCCGCGGCATCCGCACGCCGACCGCAGAGAAGGGAAACAGGAGAGCCTTGAGCACACTCGCAGCACAGCCCAAACCGGATCTCTCGTGGAAGCAGGAAGTGAACCAGCGCCTGGCCGCGCACAAAAGCCGCCAGACCTCGGAATGCTCGCCTGCCGTTGCGTCCCCAGGCTTGCATCACACGGCCAGCCCACGCGCGGCGCAGGCTGCCGCGAGGGTGGCCGCGCGTTACGCCAAGGCGCCAAGTTACAGCCAGATGCTGGCCGAGGAAGCCCGCGCCGCCGTGCGCGCTGCCGAGGCCGCTTCGCAGGCCGCGCTCAAGGCGCAGGCCGCGGCCGCTTCGGTGCTGGCCGGGCTTGAGACGGTCTCGGCCGAAATGTCGGCTTTCGAAGAAGAGGCGCCTTCGGCTTTGCAGGATTCCCGCTCGAGACAAACCACCTTCTTCGATCCGTTCCTCGCAATGGAGCGGCCGTCGTCAGACGACGCGTACGATGCCGGCGCCCCTGCGCTCGAGATCCGCTGGGACCCCGAGCTGCCTGCCCGCGGTCATGAACCTGCCTCCGCCCGTGCACCGCGTCGGCGGGATGTCCTGGCTGCCGAAGCGAATGACCTATCGGATCTCGCATTGAGCTACGGCGCACCTGAAACCGTCGAGCCCGCCCTGCCGATCTTCGCCAACCTGATCGAGTTTCCCCGCGAACTTGTCGCCACACGCAGGGCTCGGCCGCGCATTGCCGAGGGTCCGCTTGCGCAGGAAGCGGAAAAGAACGGCCAACTCAGCATCTTCGAAGTCGATTCCGGAGCCATCTCCATTGAGCCGGAGCCAGAAAACTCCGCCGCGGAACCGGCCCTGTCCAGTTGGTCGCAAATGCGCCTCGATCCGGAACCGGAAGCCGTGGCCGCGACAGATTTGACTCCGGTAAAACAGCCAAGTCCGTTACACGCTGCGCCATTCAGCTTGCGCGCCATGGCGGCGTTGGTGGATGCGGCGCTGATCGGCGTCGTCTTTGTGGCCGTCTCGCTGGCCGCCGCTTCCAATCTTCACGAACAGCCCTCGATCAAGCTCATGGAAATGATCGCCACCCTGATGCTCAGCTGTATCGCCGCGCTTTATGAGGGGTTCTTCCTGATTGTTGCCGGAACCACGCCCGGCATGCGCTACGCGGGCCTTCGCCTACGCAACTTCGACGGCGAAGTGCCCAGCCGAACGCAGCTCCGCCGCCGGCTGCTGGCAACTCTCCTGTCGCTGCTGCCCGTGGGCCTTGGACTGTTATGGGCGATCTTCGATGAGGATCACCTGTGCTGGCACGACCGGATCTCGCATACATATCAGCAGTAGATTCTGCGCCCTCGGAACCGGATCGGGGAGCATTTCGGGCGCGATCGCGCCGAAAGAACCCCTCGAGAACGTTGAGGACTTGCCGGTCCAGGAACGCGACGATTTCGCCCGCACGTAGGAGTCGCACCGCGAGCGCCACGCAACTGATCCCTATTCCCTGTCTTTCACCAGGTCAGCGCCCTTACCGCGCTCACTCCGGCGCCGAGTAGTGCCGTCTTGTCGTCCGGCGGCAGTACCTCGAGCGAAAAGCTTTGCAATGGGCTCATCTTCACCATCGATTCGATATGCGAGCGCAGCAGTTGCAGATCGAGGAACCCGACATTGTGACCCGTGAAGTAGAACTTCCCCGGCCCGGCCAGATGGATGAACGACGCTGTCGCCGCGGCCAGCGCGCGGTGCCATAGATCCACGAACTCCCGGCATCGCGCGTCGCCCTGCTTGGCTTGGGCAAACACTTCTTCCGGCTCCATGTCGAGGAAGCGCAATCGCATGGCGCGGTATCCCATAATTCCTTCCAAATGGCCAACGCCGCCGCATCCGCAGAACCGCTCCTTGGGATCGAGCGTCACCGTCACATGCCCGCCTTCCCACACGCCCTCGATGTAGGGCCATCGCCCATAGCCGATCCCGTTTCCGATGGTCCACACACGCGTGAGCTTGTTGAGCTGGCCATGGGTCGCCGCCACGCCGGCGGCAATCGCATCGGCATCGTTGGCAATATGGACCGGGGCCCTGATTCCGTGGCTCTCCAGCACTCCGGCTAACTCCTGGGCGAGCCGCATGCCTTTGAGCTGCGTCAGGTTGGGCGCATCCTCCACGATGCCGTGGCGCACCACGCCGGGTACCGCCACTCCGATCGCATCCAGCGGCTGCTGGCTGCTGCCGGCAAGGGTTGCGATCTGTTCGGCCAGAATCTCCAGCAGTTCCCCGCTGGGAATGGCGCTGAGCGCGTCCAACTCGGCGTCATCTGCGGGATAGCGCAGCAGGTTACCCGTCAAGCGCTGATCCTCCAGCCTGCCCGCCACGATGTGTTCGGTCATCACAACGCCGATTGCGGTGGTCATCGAAGCCCTCCGTGGGCCCTATTCTCGATGCTAGGGCAGTTTAGAAAGTAGTGTGTCCGCTTGGATGCCGCTCAAGGTCGCCGCTCCCTGTTGGTTCCACCCCAACGACTTGTCGTCGGGGACCCCAGGTTGGTCGCGTCGAGTTGGCGTTTCTTCTCCGGATACATTATTTCCTAAACTGCCAAAATCTCCGCGGCCGGGTGGGGCCGCAAGCCGCGGGCGGTGTCTTTCAACTCGTCTGGTAGCGGTTCAAGCGGCCGATTCCGTTGAAGGCCGCGGCTTTGTAGCACTCGGCGAGCGTGGGATAGTTGAAGACCGTTTCGATGAAGTAGTCCACCGTTCCCTCCAGCGTCATCACTGCCTGGCCGATGTGCACCAGTTCGCTGGCGCCCTCGCCGATGATGTGCACGCCCAGAACCTTGCGCGTGTCGCGATGAAAGAGCAGCTTGAGCCGGCCGGTGGTGTCGCCGCGAATCTGGCCGCGCGCGGTTTCGCGATAGTACGCCATCCCCACTTCGTAGGGCACGTCTTCGTCGGTCAACTGTTCTTCCGTTTTGCCGATAAAGCTGATCTCGGGAATGGTGAAGATACCGTAGGGATAGAAGCTCGGGTTCGATTGCGTCTTGTGATCGTCGAATGCGCGCGCGGCAGCGATGCGGCCCTGCTCCATGGAAACCGAGGCCAGGGAGGGAAAGCCGACAATGTCGCCGGCGGCAAAGATGTGCTCGACTTTGGTCTGAAAGTGCTCGCCGACGGGAATGCGGCCGCGGTTATCGGCCTCGATGCCCGCCGCCGAGAGATTCAAATCGTCGATGGCGCCCTGCCGGCCCACAGCGTAAAGCAGCGCGTCGCCTGAGACTTTCTTCCTGCTTTGCAGGTTGGCTACGACGGTGCCGTCGGGTAGCTCTTCCACGCTTTCTACCTCTTCGCCCAGGCGCATCGTCGTGCGGCTGTCACGCAGGTGATAGCTGAGCGTTTCCACAATCTCCTGGTCGGCGAACTCGAGCAGTTTGTTTCGCTTCTCGATGAGCGTGCAGCGCACGCCGAGGACGGCGAACATGCAGGTGTATTCGACGCCGATCACCCCGCCGCCCACCACGATCAACGTGCGCGGCAGGTTAGGCATGTCGAGAATCTGATCGCTGTTGATGATGGTTCGGCCGTTGATCGGCACCTTGGGCGACGATGCCGGGCGCGTGCCCACCGCGATGATGAAACGGTCGGCTTCGATGGTCGTGTCGCCCTGCACGCCTTCGACACGCAACTGGTGAGGATCGATGAAATGCGCGATCCCATGAACGATGTCGATGCCGTTGCGCGAAAGTTGCGCTTCGGTAACGTCGTTTTCGGTCTTGATCACCGCCTGGACGCGAAACGCCAGGTCCGCCATCGTGATCTTTTCCTTCACCCGATAATTCATTCCGTACACGTTGCGATAGTTGTAGCCGGAAAGGTGGAGCACGGCCTCGCGCATGGTTTTGGAGGGAATGGTGCCGGTATTGATGCAGACGCCGCCCACGACCGAACGGGATTCGATGACGGCCACGCGCTTTTTCATCCGCGTGGCAGCGACCGCGGCCCGCTGCCCCGACGGCCCGGAGCCAATCACGACCAGGTCGTATTTCATGGCGCTCATGTGTGTGCCTCCACCCAGTTTCCAGTCCAAGCTCTGGCCGTGGTGCGTCCCGAAAGTGTCCCACCCGGAGGCTACCATAGCACTGGGCGTGCATGTAGATAGCAGATGCGTGAAAATCGCCGCAGGCCACGCGGCGCGGATCGGAATCCAAGTTTGCCGAGCCTCGCGGTCACAGCCTTGCCGACAGCCGGCTAAATCGATATTCTTGGGCCGCTCATCGACACCTCGCAAATCGGGTGCGGAATCGAGGTTTTCATGTCTCTGCTTCCCGTTTCAGTCGCCCGGCCTGCGCCTCTGCCGCTGGTGAATTGCCTTTTCCTCATCGGCGCGAGTCTGTTGACGGCACAGGCGACGTCTTCCACCGCGCAGACTCCCGCGCCCCGCTTCACCCCGCCTCCGCCCACGCCAGAAGAGTTGGCGATCCAGGCCGCATCGGAAAAAGAGCACCAGCGCGAGATGGACCTGCTCGGCATCCAGCACCTTCGTCCCGGCGTCGATGGCGATCCGAAATCGCCGCGCGCGGCCAATTACGACGAATCGAAAGCGGACGTCTATCCCAACCTGCCCGATCCGCTCAAGCTCGAGAACGGCAAGCGCGTGACCTCCGCAAAGATGTGGTGGACGAAACGCCGCCCCGAGATTGTCGAGCTTTTCAACCGCGACATCTATGGTTTCGTCCCGCCCAATACGCCGAAGGTGAACTGGGAACTCGTGAGCGCCGACCGGGAAACGATTCCCGCTGACCGGGTCATCGGCGGTGACTTCCGGGTCGTCACGAAAAGACTGATCGGCCACGTCGATAACTCCGCCGATCCTGCGATCAAGGTCGATATCGACCTTACGCTGACCACCCCCGCCAACGCTGCAGGACCGGTGCCTGTGATTATGGAATTCGGCCTGAGCCGCGAATTCATGGAAATGCTCGCCAGGCGATTTCCCCAGTTCGCCACGGCGATGAACGGCCACGGCCCCACCTGGCAGCAACAGGTGCTGGCCCAGGGCTGGGGTTACGCCGAGTACGTCCCCACCAGCGTGCAAGCCGACAACGGCGCTGGCCTCAACGAAGGCATCATCGGCCTGATGAACAAGGGCCAGCCGCGCAAGCTCGACGACTGGGGCGCGCTGCGCGCCTGGGCCTGGGGAGCCAGCCGCTGCCTGGATTATTTCGAAACGGATAAAGACGTGGATGCCAGGCATGTCGGCATCGAGGGCCACTCGCGCTACGGAAAAGCCGCGCTGGTCGCCATGGCCTACGATCCGCGCTTCGCCATCGCCTACATCAGTTCTTCGGGCGAAGCCGGCGCCAAGCTCTATCGCCATGTCTTTGGCGAAGAGGTGGGCAACATCGCCAGCGATGAGTTTTACTGGATGGCCGGCAACTTCATGAAGTACGACGGTCCGCTCTCGACCGGCGATTTGCCTGTCGATGCCCACGAACTGATTGCCCTCTGCGCTCCGCGGCCGGTCTTCATCTCGGGCGGCGCAGTGAACCCCTCCGGCGGCGTGATGGACAACGATGCCTGGGTCGATGCCAAGGGCATGTTTCTCGCCGCGGTCGGAGCCGGACCCGTTTACAAGCTCCTAGGCAACAAGGATCTCGGCACGACCGTCTTACCGCCCATCGGAACTCCTCTCATCGATGGCGATATCGCCTTCCGCCAGCACGCCGGCGGCCATACGCCCGGCCCAAACTGGCCGACATTTATCGAATTCGCCAGCCGGTATTTGCGCGTGGTCACTACTCCTCCTACGAGCGGACCACCGCAAGCCAAGCTAAAGATGCCGGCCGCGCCCATCGTTCAACCCGATTCGGTTGGCCCTGCGGCGCATCTCACCGCCGCGCAAGATCGCGAGCGCATGCTCGATCTCCTCGGCATTTCCGAGTCGAAGATGCGGCCGTTGGCGTCCAGCGACGCAAAGGCGCCGAACTCCGCAAACTACGATGAATCCAAGGCCAATCGCTATGGCAACCTTCCCGATCCGCTCACGTCGGCAACCGGCGGAAAAGTGACAACCCCGCTCAAATGGTGGCTGGATCGCCGGCCCGAGATCGTCGACGAGTTCAACCACGCCATCCTCGGCGAGGCTCCTTCGAATCTGCCCAAAGTCGCCTGGGAGATAGTCAGCAGCAAGCAGGAAACTGTCGGCGAAGTGCCGGTTGTGATACGCAGGCTCAACGGCCACGTCGATATTTCGTACGATCCGCAGATCTCCGTCACCATCGATGCGCTGCTCACCACTCCCGCGCACGCCCCCGGCCCGGTCCCGGTGATCATCGAGCTTGCCTTCGCGAAAGACTACGCCGCGGCGCTGGCCGGCACAACGCCATCCGCCTGGGGCGGCGCAACCACCGATGGCAGCG
>JASHTH010000297.1 GCA_030040655.1 Acidobacteriaceae bacterium
ATTTTCCAGACTGGTTTCGGCGGCCTGACGCTGGCCTTCCGCGTTCAACAGCCGGTAGTACGCCTCAGAGACCTGATAAATGATGCGCCGATGCGTATCGTTGAAGGCGAGATCGGAAGCAAGAAGATCAGCTTTCGCAGCGTCAATTGCTCCGCTGCGCCCTCCGAGGTCAAACACCAGGTACTGTACGTGGAGAACGGGCTCAAAAACGCCTTCAGTCTGGCGGTGATAGAACTCGCCGATGAGCGTCGCAGTCCGAAGCGAGACGGCCAATGCGACAGCTGTTAATGTGGGATAAAGCGAGCTTCGCGCGATGCCCAAATCTGCTGCTTTGGATTTAGCTTCTTCCCAGGCAATGCGCGTTTCAGGATTGTGCTGCTCAGCGAGGTCGACTAACTCGGCGAGAGTGTACTTCTTGTCAGGTTCAAGATGAACCGGCATACCCGGATTTGCGGATGAAGCGCGCTCCAGGCTCTGCACGCCCTTGGGTTGCCAAACGGCTGCGGGTGAGGGGGGCGTTCCCTGAGCGGCGAGTTTGCCGGAAAGCATAAAGAATCCGACCAGTGTTGTCAGAGGCCAGCCCGCCATAGTCGAGTTTTTGAAGGATCGACGCAGCATGTCGGAGCTTCATGATACCTTGAGAGGCTAATTCCACGGCTTGCGAACAGCCGGGCGTAATTAGAGTCTAGCTGATGACTGCCGGGAGTTGGGCGGCGCCGCATGGACCTCCGTTCCGCGACGAAACGGGACGGAAAATCCCCAGTTTTTTCATCTTGTAAAGCAGAGTGGTGCGCTTGAGTCCCAGTTTGGCTGCTGCGCCATCTGGTCCGCCAATCATCCAGCCGGACGCTTCCAGTGTTTGCAGAATAAGGGCGCGGCCAACCTCTTTCAATGCCGTAGATTTCGACATGACTGTTACCGTCTCCACGTGAATCGAAGGCAGTGGGTTTGGGAGCACCCCGTCGCAGGAAAGGATCACCGCACGTTGAACCAAGTTTTGCAGTTCTCGAACATTGCCGGGCCAGGAGTACGCGCTCAACGCCGACATGGTGGTTTCAGGAATATGCATAACAGCCTTGCCGATCTGGTGGCTATAAAGATCTACGAAATAATTCACCAGAGCGGGTATGTCCTCGTGTCGTGCTCGCAAAGGCGGCAGCAGCAGGGGGAACACATTAAGACGATAGTAGAGATCACTGCGAAATTCGCCGCTCTCCATCATTTGTTCCAGATTGCGGTGCGTGGCTGCCACTAATGTGAGCGAGATCGGCCTGGAATTGCTCGGCACGTTTGCGGTCTTCGATTTCGATCGAAGTGCCGTACCACTTCGCGGCCCTGCCTCGTGAATCCCGCAGCGGGACAGCACGAGTCAAAAAACCAGCGATATTGTCCGTCCGCCCGCCGAAAGCGCGACTCAATCTCGAACAGCTCACCGGTCGCGATCGCCGAGCGAAACTTCTCGAGATGTCGCTGCAGATCTTCGGGATGAACAACGGCTGTCCAGCCCGACCCGAGCGTCTTCTCGACAGGAACACCCGTATAGTCCACGTAGTGCCGATTGAGGAAGTCCACAGAGCCGTCAGGCGTAGCGGTCCAGGCGAACGTTGGAATCGTCGCAATCACCTCTCGCAGTTTTTGTTCCCTTTGTCGCAGCTTCCCAATGCGAAGTTGATGGAGCATCAAAGGAAGTCCCAACAGGGCGGCTACGCATAGAGCACGGAACCAGTTCGTTTGATAGTACGCCGGTTCAATAGAAAAACTCAGGAAGGCGCCCGCGTCGTTCCAGACGCCATCGTTGTTGCAGGCAGTCACGTGGAATCGATACGATCCAGGATCCAGGTTTGTGTAAACCGCCTCGCGTCGCGTACCAGGCTCCTGCCACTGCCTCTCCTGCCCTTCGAGCCTGTAGCGAAACCGGACGCGCTCCGGAATCGTCAGGCTTGTCGCGGTGTACACAATCTGGAGATCTTTTGTTCCCGCCGGCAGCCGAACCGTTCCGGACAGGTCGTACGGATTTCCGTTTGCGACAAGCGATTCGATCACGACAGGCGGCGCAAGTGTATCTCTGGGAAGGCGTCCGGGATCGATCCATGTCAACCCGTCCGTTGTGACGAACCAGACACGTCCGTCTGATGTGCGCGCAGCTGGATTCGCAACTCCTCCCTGCAAGGCTGCCGTCAAACCGTCGAGCAGGCCGAAAGTCCTCACGACAACCCGGCGGTTATGAAGATTGAGACGCCGTAGAAAGTCCAGGCGGTATGGTGCAGCTCGTTGAGTTTCCGATCGCGGTCGATCCCGTGCAATGGAATACAACGAAGCAGAAGCGGGATCAGCAGAATCCTGAGACGGCGTTTGTGAAATGCCACGTTCATGCTCGCGCCTGATATCGCCTCAGCATCCCATACCTGCATGCCGGGAGGTCGCAAGAGAGCGTCCGGTCGGCAAAACTGCAGGTCCTACATGTGAGGGCACCGTTCATCTCTTAAGTTCTACAATGATCCGGCGAACGTCGGTTGGCTTGGGAAGGTAAAGTGAAAGGTTGTCCCACGTCCCGAGTTCGCGGAGGCCCAAATGCGG
>JASHTH010000298.1 GCA_030040655.1 Acidobacteriaceae bacterium
GCTCAGACCGAGCCGCTGGCGATAGCCCTCGTAGTTGCCGAAGGCGAAGAGCTGGTCGCGCCGGATCGGCCCGCCGAGCGCGAGGCCGAAGTCATTGCGCTGAAAGGGCGCGATCTGCGCCTGATCGAAGTAATTCCGCGCGTCGAGAGCACTGTTGCGGAAGAACTCGTAGGCCGATCCGTGAAGGTCGTTGCCGCCCGAGGCGCTCACGATCGATACCTGGGCGCCGCTGCGCTTGCCGTAGTTGGCGCCGTAGGTGTCGCTTACTACGTTGAACTCGCGCACGGCCTCCACGCCCAGCAGTTGTCCGCTCGTGCCGCCGGGAGTGACGTTGATCAGCGACGCGCCGGTGTATTCGATTCCATTCAGAAGAAAGAGATTGTCCTGCGGCCGGCGGCCCGAAACCGAGTACATGTTGCCGACCGAGGAGTTCGACGTGCCCACGCCGCCCGAACGCTGCGTGGTGTAGCTGATCGACGCGGGATTGAGCTGCAAGAGCTGATCGAAGCTGCGGCCGTTGAGCGGAAGCTGCTTGACCTGGCGCTCGTCGACGAGACCCTGCGACTGCAGCGTGGACGTATCGACGCCCGGCGGTGTGTCGACCACCGTGATCGCCTGCTCGACTTTTCCAAGGGCGAGGGCAAGGCGAAGCTCGACGTGCTGGCCGACGGCGAGCGCGACTCCGGTCTGCGTGAGCGGGGCAAACCCGTCATGCATAACCCTCACGGTGTAGATGCCGACCGGCACCGATGCCGCAGAGAACGCGCCATCCGCGCTCGTGATGAGGCTGCGCTCGGCGCCGGTTTCGACATTACGGAGGATCACCTTCGCCTGTTCGACGGCTGCATTGGCGGGATCCACGACGGTTCCGGCAATCACGCCGCCGACCATTTGCGCGTGCGAGGCGATCGCCGCCAGAGCGAGCGCGAATGATGTAAGAGAAGGGAACGTTCGCAGAGAAATGCGGGAAAGCTGCATGAATGGCCTCCAAGGATGCGAATCGAATGCGATTGTTTTTCGACGGAAGAAGGGTGCCGCGCGCTCGATCAGCAACAACAACAGTCCGATCCGCGCGCGAGGAGGCGGGCGTGCGCGGAATCGATGCGGCGGTGCGGAGAGAGGATCAAATCTCGATGCTCCGGATGGCTCAGTTGTGCGAAGAAGAAGCTATCGTGCTGGGGCCGATAGAGGATGGTCGCGGGATCAGCGGGGACAACAACAGGCCGCGAGCGCCGGGGAGACGTTTCGAGCGATCAGGCGATGGCCGGAACGAGCCATAGTGAATCCGAGAGTACCACAAGATTCGCCGAACCCAAAATCGCATGGATTTTATGTGTCAAGGAAGTTGCTGCGGTGGGGTATACATCCTTACGAGTCCTTTGCTCACGGAAATACCTTTGACCGGAATCTGATGATCCTTCCCGAGCGTGTCGTGAATATGGAGGATCATCGATGCGGTAATCCGTTCTAATTTCATAATGTTGTGATCCACGCCAGGGACAACAAAGCAAAGATAGCCCTGTCTTGGCATGGCCGGTACCCAGTCGGAGCCATTCACCCAAATTCCCATGGAGAGTCCTGTCATCTGCTTAATTTTCAAGGTTGGATCATTGAATTCTAGTAGATATTGCGATTGAGGAAGCTCTATGGAAGTTCCCGAGTAGGATTTCGCGCCAAAAGAAATGTCCAGAGTGGGCGGTGTTCTATTCCATGCGTGCGCTTGGGAGTGATTTACAGCTTCAACGAGGATTGTGAGGCAAACGCCGTCTTCGATTGAACGCCATGCCGCATCTTCATAGACTTTAGTGTCGATGGAGGCCCGGAGGATCTCTCCTTTGATTTCGGCGACTTTGAATAGAGAGTCAAGATGAAGGTGTTTAACCCTTTCGTTGCTCCAAGAACAGTAAGCGCCATAGCAAAATGTCAAGCAAGCCAGAGCAAAAAACACTACGGTCGATACGTCGTGGTGCTCAATGTGTTCCTTGACTGTTATCGCGAACAGCACAACTGAGGCCACGACGCTACTCGCGCCTGCGGCCCCAGCGCTCTTGATGAATTCACCGAAAGATGGCTTTTCCACAATGATTGAGGATACTTATCGATCACCAATCTGATCTAAGCAAAATAGGACGCTACCGGATTTGCTGCGCTCATCCCGTCACCGGCTCGATGCGCAGCAGCTTCATGAACTGATCGAAGTCGGGCCGGACCTTGAGAAGCTCCGACTCCAGCGTCGTCAGGGTTGCGATGCCGATCCAGTTGCGGCTGCGGACGTAATGCTGCACCTGGAAGACCGAGACCTGGTGCATGGCTTTGTGCTTGAGCATCAGCATCGCGGCCTCTTCGGCGTCGGGAAACTCGATGGGCGCGGGACCGGCGATGACGGGATCGAGAAAGGTTCTCTTCATCATCGTGATCTGCGCCTGGATGTAGAGCGCAAGCTGATTGCCGGCGAGGAGCCGATCTTCCCGCAGGTAGACGTTGCTGGGGATCACGCCCTCGGCGCGCTGCTGGATGCCGAAGTCCGGAATCCAGGTCCACCCGAAAGGAATGGCGGGAATAATCCACCGGCCGATGCGAGCGGCACTGGCAGGGCCTGCGGCTTGTCCTGGATAGTTGCCCATATCGATAGCGTGTAGAGCGGTTCTCCAATGCTCCGGTTTCGCGCGGAACTCGCGCTCCCCGCTTCAGGGAACTCCCGCCGCCTGGCATAGCCGCGACGCCGTGATCACGGCCGTGGTTTTCAGCGAACCCAGAGACTCGGCGCGGTCTTTTCCGGCGAAGTCCAGCGGAAGCCCGTCCAGCTCTTTTCCCAGATGCCGCCGCTCGGCGGCGACCGACACGATGGTCTGGGTTTCGCCGATCAGGAACCGCGCGTAAGCTTCCTGGACCGAAGAATTCTGCGCCTCGAGCATGGGGAGAGCCCCGGTTTGCCAGGAAAGAAACGTGGCCGTATTGGCCAGCACGGGATTGGCGATGGTTTCGGCCACCGCTGCACGCACGGCCTCGACGAACGCACCATAAGCCCTGGCGAAATTGTCGGCGAAGATCTTCGGGATTTCGAGGGGAGTCTGCGGGGTCATGGTAGCCCCTTCGGCATGGACTGTTGCGCCGCCTGGCCGGCCTGCTGCGCGGCCTGGCCAGCTTGTTGTCCCGCCTGTTGCGCGGATTTCGCGGCTTGGGCAGCGGCCTGCTGCGCCTGTTGCGCCTGCTGCTGCGCTCGCTGGGCGGCTTGTTGAGCCTGCTGCTCGACTTGCTGCGCCTGTTGCTTGGCCTGCGTGACCGCCTGCTGGGCCGCGGTCTTTGCCTGGCCCACGGCTTGCTGCGCTTGCTGCTCGGCCTGCTGCACGGATTGCTGCGCCTGCTGGACCGCCTGCTGCGCCTGTTGCTGGCATTGCTGCGCTGCCTGTTGCGCCTGGTTGGCCGCCTGCTGGGCCTGTTGCGCGGCTTGTTGCGCGGCCTGTTGGGCGCCTTGCTGGGCAGCTTGCGCGGCCTGCTGGGCCTGCTGCTCGGCCTGGCCGGCGGCTTGCTGTGCCGCATTCGCCAGTTGCGTAGCCCCATTCGCCGCCTGCTTTGCAGCCTCCCCGGCAAGCTGCGAAGCGGTAGCCCATGGCGCGGCTGCGAGCTGGCTGGGAAGCACCGAACCCGGCGGCGACCAGAGCTGCGTGCCGCCGCCACCCAAACCCGCCTGCTGCGCAGCTTGTCCCATCCACGCTTTCAACCCTCCGGCCGGAACCTGGGCGATGGCCATCAGCACTCCGGAGTTCCAATTCCCCACCGCATTGTCCTGGCGCCACTGATCCTCGCTGGCGGGAGGATTTGGCGACCAGTAACCCCCGGTGGCGCGCGCCTGATCGCCGAGGACGCGATAGAGCGTGGCGCCCGGAGGAACATCGACGGGTTGAGCGGACGCGAAGTTGGGAGTTTGGTCAGCCGGCAGCGTAGGAAATCCCGGCGACGACAGAGGAATGGCCGGCAGGCTTCCGCCCGGGGGCGCCGAAGTCTTGATCGTTCCGTTCGGCTGCTGTTCCGCCGAGGATTGCGTCGAGGTTTGCGCGGCCTGGGGCTGCATCGGCACGGAAGCTCCCATCGCCGAGATTCCGCCCATGGCGCCGCCGGCACCGCCGGCGCCGGCCTCGCCGACGAGAACGGTTTCGGCGCCCATCACGCAAATATCGGGCGGCCCAACGCACACCAGCTGATCGGTGACGCGCGACTGCGGCATCATGCCGGTCAACACGGTCATCGCTCCGAGAACAAAGGGTCCGCCCACATGGGGCACGATGCCCGTCACCATCGGGCAGACGTGCATGTCCGTGATGCGCGACGCCGGCATGAAGTTGATCAACACCTGCGGAAAGCCGAGGATCACGATTCCGCCGTGAGCGGTCATGCTGGTGATGGTGGCAGCCGGCATTCCCATGGCAGTTACAAGCCTCCCAATCCGCTCATGGCCTGTTGGGCTGCCTGCTGGGCCCCTTGCGCCGCCTGCTGCGCCTGCTGTTGGGCTCCGCTTGCGGCCTGTTGCACTTGCGATGCCGCCTGTTGCGCCTGCTGCTGTGCCTGGCTTGCCGCCTGCTTGGCCTGATTCGCTGCTTGCTGCGCCTGCTGTTCGGCCTGCTTCGCGGCTTGCTGGGCCTGTTGCGCCGCCTGCTGACCCTGCTGCTTGGCCTGGTTCACCGCTTGTTGTGCCTGTTGCTCGGCCTGCTGGGCCTGCTGCTGAGCTTGTTGAGCGGCTTGCTGCGCCTGCTGCGCAGTCTGTTGCGCCTGCTGTTGCACCTGCTGGGCCTGTTGCTGCGCCTGCTGCACCGCGGCCGCCGCCTGCTGGGTCGCCTGCTGCGCCAACTGCTGCGCCTGGTTGGCAGCCTGTTGCGCCGCTGCCTTCGCTTGACCGACAGCCTGATTGGCAGCCTGTTGCGCCTGCTGGGCAGCCTGCTGTGCCTGGTTATAGGCCCCGCGCGCCTGGTTTACCGCCTGGTTTACGGCTTGCTGTGCCTGCTGCTCGGCTTGCTGCGCCGCCGTTTGCGCCTGGGTGGCCGCCTGCTGAGCCTGCTGCGCAGCCTGTTGAGCAGCCTGCGTTACCTGTTGCGCCGCCTGCTGGGCCTGTTGCTCGGCCTGGCTGGCGGCTTGCGTCGCCTGATCCGCCGCTCCGCCTGCTCCACCGGCCGCTCCGGCCGGACTGGGCGGCGCCGCGGGACCTCCGCCGCCGCTGTCGGAAATCGACGGAGCTGTGCCGGCCTGGCCGGCCGCGCCCTGTTGCGACTGCGAATAAGGATCGTCGCCCGGCCATTTCGGCGCTGTGGGCGCAGTGGGCGCGGTCGGCGAAGTGGGCGGTTGTGGGGGTTGCGCCATGCCCGGAGAGCCCATCACCGGAGCTCCGGCGCTGTTGATATTGACCAGCATGCCGGAGATGGTCACGCCCGCCGGCGTGATGGAGATGAAACCGCCCGCGCCGTTCAGGCCGATTCCCTCGGGACTCAGGAAGATCGAATTCGCCCCGCAGGAGAACGAGATCTGCATGGGGGCGCTCACGTCGAAGTTCATTCCGGCCTGAATGGCCTGGTTCTGGCCGACGGTGAGCGAATAGTTCGAGCCAATCTGCTCGTTCAGATTCGAGCTGACGCTGATGTTCGAGTTGGCGCCGATGCTCTCCTTCAGGTTGCCGCTTATGGTGTGTTCGCGATCGCCGCCGACCTGCACGACGTTTTTGCCCTGGATATTGAGGTGGGCGTCGCCGCCGATCTGCTCCAATTGCTTGCCCTTGATATTCAGGCTCGCGTCGCCGTCGATCTCTTCGTTGTGCTTGCCCTTGATGAGCAGGTGCGAGTCGCCGTCGACTTCGTCAAACCGGTTCGAAGTCACGGTAGTATGCTGTTCGTTGCCCACCGTGGTGTGCCAGTCGTGCTCCACGTGCAGATCGAAGTCGCGTTCCGCATTCATGAAGATCTGCTCGCTGCCGGAGAGATCTTCGAAGCGCAGCTCGTTGGCTTTGGCCGCCCCGCCGCCTTTGGAACTGCGGGTGAGAATGCCGGAGAGTGTGTAGTGGCCGGGAAGGTCGTACTTGGGCATATTGGCGCCGTTGTACACCGAGCCGACCACAATGGGCTGGTCGGGATCGCCTTCCATGAAACCGATGAGAACCTCGTCGTTGACGCGCGGCCAGTAATAGGTTCCCCAACCTTGCCCGGCCCAGGATTGGGCCACGCGCAGCCACGTGTTGTCCGGAGTATTGGCCTGGCGCAGGCGGTCCCACCAGAACTGCACGTTCACGCGCCCGTATTTATCCAGGTGGGAGTCTTCGCCGGAAGAGACGACCACTTTTCCGGTATGCATGCCGTAAACCACGGGCTTTTCGGTCCGAAACGGCGGCCGGTAGACAATCGAGAACGGGGTGGCGATGAACCGGTTGGAGAAGGGCTTGGGCGCTTCGGCCCTCTTGGAGCGGTAAGAAGGGATCTGTTGCAGCGAGAGTTCGAGGTGCACGAGAAGGTACTTGGTATTCAGCGCCGCCTGCTTGTGCTCCGAGAGCGTAAACGCATAGCCGGTCTGCATGGAGATGGCGTTCGACTCGCCCTCAACCACCAGCGTCCCGGCGTCGCTCACATCGCGGCGAACGGTGGTGAAGAAGTCTTCGAGGGTTTTGAGATTGGTGTCCGACTCGGCGATTTTCAAATAGCCCGTGGCCTGGGCATAGTCATAGTCTTCGTTGCTGTTGGCTCCCAGCGGCCCGGCGGTGTTCATGGGCGTGCCGGTCACCGTCTGGTAGCGAATGAAGCTATAGTCCCATGCGCTATGCTTGCCCGTGACCAGGGTCGACCGCGAGCTGAACTCGTCGACGACAAAGTCGTAGAAACCCTCCTGCTCGCCGGGCTCGGGCCTGAACTTGAATGTGCTCTGGATGGGGCAGTCGGTCAGCTTGTTCGAAGTGTCTTGCAGGGTCAGCGTGTGATCGTCGGCGGTGTGCTGGAAATAGTAGAGGATTCCGCTCTGCTCCAACAGCCGCGAGATGAAATCGAGGTCGGTCTCGCGGTATTGCGTGCAGTATTCAAGTGGTTCGTAGGTATTCGACGTCTGTACAGAAGGGCTGATGCTATAGGGGCTCAATACGGCCTTGACGATGTCGATGACGGTCTTGTTCTGAAAGCACCGCGTGTTCTGGTTCAGCGTAAGCATCCACAGGCTGGGCACGATGACGGCGCGATAGCAGGCAAACTCCTCATCCACGTTGATCATCTCGAAGCTGGAAACGATGCCGTTGATGTAGCGCTGCGTGCCTGAGTCGTCGGCCGATATGCCGACGCAGACCCGCTTGCCGACGATCTGCGTAGGATCGACGCTGATGTCGACCGTGGCCAGCAAGTCGAGGTGATAGCAGAACAGCTCCGAGATGCCTTCTGTACCGGTCATGCGTTCGGGCAGGAGCTTGTCCTTGCCCAGCGGACTGGTGAATGTGAGAAGCCGGTTTGTTTGTGCGAAAGATGCCATAACAATCTTTTCCGACTTGCGGGTTCCCGCCTTAGGGAACCTCTGATTAAGCGAGCTTTGTAACAGGGCACGAACTTAGTCGCGCCGAGCAGGGCCAAGATAGGTGCAGGGCTTTAGCCCCTGAGGTCAGTTCCGCGGCTAAATCGGAGCCTCCGAATGCCATCCGGTTATCGAAGGTGGCGTTCGTCGCTCCGAACGCCACCCGACTTCTCAATTACCGACAGCTCTTTAAGCTTCGGCCGCCGCGGTCTCGACGGCCTCGGCGGGCGTGTTGGACAACCAGGTGTAGGTAAACTTTCCGTCTTCGCCGACGCCGACCTGCACGCGCTCCATGGCAGCTTCCTCGGCCATGCGCGCCAGCACCTGGCGCGAGATGTCGGGCAGCATGGTGTTGGTCAAAATGTTGTCGACGTTGCGCGCTCCGCTTTCCACCTCGGTGCAGCGCTTGGCGACTTCTTCGATGACCGCGTCGTCCATCGCCATTTCGATCTTGTGGTTTTCCTGCAGACGGCGCCGAATCTTGCTCACCTTGAGCAGGATGATCTTCTTCAGCGCCTCGTCGCGCACCGGGAAATACGGAACGATGAGCATGCGACCCAGAAACGCCGGCTTGAAGATCTTGTTCAGCTCCGGCTTGAGCGCGGTGGCCAAGCCCTCGCTGTCGGGCATGGTCTCCTTATCGGCGGTGAGCTTCATCAGCGTGTCGGTTCCGGCGTTGGTGGTGAGGATGATGATGCAGTTCTTGAAGTCGATGGAGCGGCCCTCGCCGTCTTCCATGTTGCCCTTGTCGAAGACCTGGTAGAAGAGCTCCAGCACATCCGGGTGCGCCTTTTCCACTTCGTCGAGCAGCACCACCGAGTACGGCCGGCGGCGCACCGCTTCGGTCAGCACCCCGCCTTCGCCGTAGCCCACGTATCCCGGGGGGGAGCCTTTGAGCGTCGAGACGGTGTGCGCTTCCTGGAACTCGGACATGTTGATGGTGATCAGATTGCGCTCGCCACCATAGAGGAGATCGGATAGCGCCAGAGCGGTTTCGGTTTTGCCCACGCCGCTGGGGCCGACCAGCATGAACACGCCGACCGGCTTGCCCGGGTCGTCGAGCCTGGCGCGCGAGGTGACGATGCGCTGGGCGATGGCGGCCAGAGCGTGATCCTGGCCGATGACGCGCTTGTTGAGATGCTTGTCGAGTTCGAGCACCGCGGCGATCTCGTCCTTGACCATCTTGCCCAGGGGAATGCCGGTCCACGCCGAGATTACTTCGCCCACGATGCGCTCATCCACGCAGACGTGGATGAGGGGATTCTCTCCCTGCACCCGCTTGAGCTCTTCTTCCAGGGCCTGCAGCGCTTCCAGCGTCGGCTTGACTGCCGGCTTTCCGTCACCTTCCACATTCACGGTCTCCGCGCCGGTCTCGAGCGCATTGCGCATGGCGCGAATCTGCTTGACCAGCGCCGTCTCCTGCTCCCATTGCGCGCGCAGCTTGGCCAGTTTCTCTTCTTCCGCGGACAAATGCTCGGCGATGGTCCCCAGCCGCTCGGAGTGCTCGCCGCCGGTCGTGGTCTCGCGTTCCAGAATCTGCTTCTGCACCTTCAAATCGTCGATCCGCCGCGATGAGTCTTCGATGGCCGGAGGGATTGTATTCTGGCCCAGCGAAAGACGCGCGCAGGC
>JASHTH010000299.1 GCA_030040655.1 Acidobacteriaceae bacterium
AAAATCACCTGGAACTGCGTGTGTTTGTACAGCCGGTTCGGATTTTCGCCATACCGTCCGTCGGCTGGACGCCGCGAGGGCTGCGCATACGCGATATTGACCGGCTTCGGTCCCAGCACGCGCAAGAAGGTGTCCGGAGACATGGTTCCAGCGCCCACTTCCACGTCGTAGGGCTGTTGCAGCACGCACCCGCGCTCCGCCCAGAAACCCTGCAGGCGGAAGAGCAGATCCTGAAATGTGAGAGCGGATTGCTTCAAAGAAGAATCGACTCCGGTCGCGGGCACAGGCAAATCTCTCTTCGGGACTAAAGTTCGATTCTAGCAGCCGCCAACCTTCGTTCGGGCAAAGCACTCACTTGAGCACGAGGACGTTGTCCCGGAATTCCGCTCCTGCAAGGGCTGGGAGTCGCTGATCAAGAGTTACCAGAATGGATCTGTGCTTGATGGCCAGTCCCAGCAAGAACGCATCTGTTACCTGCCGGTAGCCATGCAATCGTGTGGCGAAAGGCTCAACCAATTCAATCCACCTCTCAAGAATCGGCAAATGAAGACAGTTTGGTTGGCTCCGGATTTGATGCATAATGGCCATCGCCACTTCAATGTCGCGGCCTCCAACGTTTGGATTCGCGCTGAGCCGGATAAAGCCCGCTTCAGTCACGGGACAGAGGAACCAGGGACTATCGTGAATTTGCCCAAACCACTCAGAGGCGCGCCGGTGATCCGAATGGCCCTGCTCGGCCAGAGCGATCAGCACGTTTACGTCCGGTAGATACCGGGGCTTAGGCAATCTCGTCTTCCTCGGCCCTTCTTACCTGTTCGGTGGTGAGCTTGCGTCCCGAAGGCGGAAACATCGGAAATCCAACAGAAGAACGCGCAAACCTCCGTACCCTCCGCTCTCCCCTCACACGCTGCGCTTCGCGAATCAGCTCAGTGATGGCGTCTCCCAAGGTCATGCCCTTTGCATCGGCATAAACCATGGCGAATTCGCGGGCATCATCGGCAATGTTTACATTGGTACGCACAACTTCAGTATGCACCTGTCTTCCAAAAGGTGCAAGAATTTCAATCTTGTACGTCATTCTCATAGGCGTGCCAGCGACTCGGCCGTGCGCAGCTTGCGCTCCAAATGCCGTTCCAGCGCCTGCAGCGTGAATCGCCGCAGGTCTTGCGCGCGGCGGCGCGGCCACGCCTCACTGGCAAATGCCGAAACCGGCGCGCGCAGCATGCGCTGGGCCAGCTGCCACGAATCCGCTGAGAGGCTGTTCGCGCTGCCGTTGCGGTGCAATGGGCAAAACAATCCGTCCGCATTGCTATGGAAGAAAACCTCCGCTGCATGCAATGCTTCGCCGCAGGCAATGCAATGGCCGAGGTCGGGCAGCAAGCCCATCAGGCGCGTCATCCACAGCGAAAAGTACGTCAGCGGCATCCACGGCTGCTCCACGGTCGTCTGCTCCAGGGCCGAAACGACAAGGCGGAAGACGGCGTCCTGGGGATCGTGCTCGGGCAACGCCTCGTCGAGTACTTCGGCGTAGAAGCTCAAAACCGCCATGCGAGTGGCATCGACAGGCACTGAGAGCGGCGAGCGGATGATCTCGAGCTGATCGAGCCGGACAAGCTCCTGGCGAGGGCGTTCGGCGAACCAGGCGCGGGCTAACGTTGTCGGCTCCAGCGCACCGCCAAAGCGCTTGCGGCTCTTCAGCGCCGCTTTGGCTACGCCCTTCAGCCTGCCGTAGTCGCGCGTGAAGAAGCTCACGATTAGGTCGGATTCCTGCACCGGCCAGGTGCGGAGGATAATGGCGTCTGAGGTGAGGACGGGCACGAAATAATCTTCGCATTGCAGAAAAAGAAAACGCGCAACCCGCCAAGGCGAAATGCGCGTTCAGGTGCGGCTGGATTATCCTTGTCGGCCGCGGACTACTTACCGCCCATAGTGCGACGAGTTCTTCTCCGCGTAGCTGGCCCACTTCTCCGGCAGATCGTCGAGCGCGAAGATGGCCGAAACCGGGCAGGCGGGCACACAGGCGCCGCAATCGATGCACTCGACTGGGTCGATGAACAACTGTTCGGAGTCGGCGAAGCCGCCTTCGTCCTTCTTGGGGTGGATGCAATCGACCGGACAGGCGTCCACACAGGCGGTGTCCTTGGTGCCGATACAGGGTTCTGCAATCACATATGCCATTTTCCAGGTCTCTCCACTTGAAGACTTGCTCTCGAGGCTGATAGTAGCACAGGCGATGGGGGCGGAAATCCATCCGGAAGTAGAGCGTGTTGCGATGCGGGAATCGAGAAGCAGGGACCAAGGGAACGAGGGACCGAGGCAACGAGGAACGGGATCAGGGGTCAGGGATCAAAGATCAGAGATCAGGGGTCAAAAGTCACAGATCAGTCATCAATTCGGCTGCTGTGCCGCGGCTTTCTTGTTCCCTTGTTCCCTCGGTCCCTTGTTCCCTTGTTTCTCAGTCCCTACGTCCCTAAACCGACTTTTCGCGCGTGCTGAGCGGCGAACTCCTGCGGGGTGGGAATGGGCGCCAGATCTCGTCCGGCGAACATGTCCTGAAAAAGCGACACCATCTCGCCATGGATGAGGCCGTTCGACGCAAGCACTTCTCGGCTTTCGAGCCGGTAGGGGTTGGCCGCGAAGTCGGTCACTTGCCCTCCGGCTTCGATCACGAGCAGGATGCCGGCC
>JASHTH010000300.1 GCA_030040655.1 Acidobacteriaceae bacterium
TTTTGCGAGAGAAACATGAAGCCGCGGATGAGTTTCCTCTCTTCCGGCGTCATCTCCAGCTCGCGCAGAGGCTGCTCCTTTTCGAGAGCTTCCTTGGAGCGCAGCAGCAAAGCGTGCTCGCGCTCGAGATCGCCGGTGCGCTGCTTCTTCAGGTCTTTCTCGACGCGCTCGATGCGCTTCTCGATTTGCCCCAGATCGCTCACCATCAGGTCGAACTCCACGCTTTTGACGTCACGCAGCGGATCGAGGGGGCCGACGTGCGGAATCGATTCGTCCTCGAAGGCGCGCAGCACGTGGATCAGCGCGTCCACAGTGCGCAGGCTAGTGAGGAACGCGGTCTCCTTGAGCGCTTCCTGGCCGATGGCGGCCACGTCGACGTATTCCACCGTGGCGAAGGTGGTCTTCTTCGGAGAATAGAGCGATGAGAGCTTCTCCAGCCGCTCGTCGGGCACGCGCGCTACGCCAATATGCGCCTCGCGCGGATTGGAGTACGCGTGTTCCTCGAGCCGCGCCTTGGTCAGAATTTTGAATAACGAAGTCTTGCCCACCTGCGGCAGGCCGATGATGCCGGTCTTCATAGGCTTTCCAAAGGGACCCTCACCGCGCAAAGCGCCTGAAAAGAGCCTCTACGATGATACAGGAGCAGAGAACAGTGAACATTGGCCAGTGATCGCCTCACCCTGGGCAAATCTCATCGGAAAGTTGCGGTCATGAGGGCGACGCTGAAGTCCAGCGGCCAATGAGCGATGATGAACGGCGCCAGTCTCCTGATGCGAAGGTAAATTGCCACGAAGGGGAAAAGGAGGGGTAGGAATGCCACCGACCGGTAGGCGATGTATCTCCACTCGAAGACGAAAGGGACGGCGCAATGCTGCACGCCCCACCAGAAAACAACAATGAGGACGGCCACCCAGCTCCGGCCGCTTAACGCCTCAATCCGGGGCAGGACGTACCCCTGATACGTGATCTCTTCGGTCGCCGATTGGATGATCCACCAAACGACCAGGCTATACAGGGTTGCCCACAGGGGCAGTGCATGCCGCTGCATCAGATAGGCGGCGATCTTCTCCGGCTCTGCGGGGCCGAAGAGCCACAGTCGCGCCAGGTAGCTGCCGAGGGCCAAAAGAGGAATGGCCGCGACGGTCAGCCCGAGGCCGAAAAAGAGGTCGTGCCCCCAGCGCATTTTGATCGGTCCGATCAGGTCGCGCAACCGGATACCTTCGCGGCGGAGGAAATGGCGAATGCCGAGCAGGCAGCAGGTGTCGGTGAGTGTTCCGTAGACAACCCACCAGTTGCCGGCATCGTGCCACGGCGAAGGGTCGCGCCGAGCAAGCAACACAAGGGCCAGCAAGGCCTGCGAAGCAATCCACAAAAACGCGCGTGCCGGGACAAGGAGCAGCGGTCCGGCCCAGGAAACACGGCCGGCGGAGATGCGCTTGCGGATGGCATCCGGCGAATTGAGTTCAATAGCCGCGATAAGGGCGGATTTGCTCGCGGTCGGCATTCGGCGTTCCCCGATACACGAACCTAGCATGGGCGATGCGCCCCGGACTGTGACCGTGCCCACGCCGCCTGTGCCAACGTTGGGAGTACGCCGCGAATGCGGAGGGCCTCGCCGATCTTGATGTGAGCAGGGGAGCGGGCAACGGAGATTCAGAGTCCCTGGCGAGAACATTACGCTACAGTGATGACGACTTTGCCTGCAGGGTGGCCATCGCAAAGGTATCGCAGGGCCGCGGGGGCCTCAGTCAGCGGGAAGCAGCGATCGACAACGGGCTTGAGCCTTCCAAGCGCCATCCAATCGCGAAGGGTGACGAGATCTTTCTGCAGGGGTCTCGCGAGAAAGGTCACGGTCTTCCGGGCCGTGAAGCGCGACAACATGAGCAACTCAAGCATCCGAGCCACGATGACGATCGGGTTGCCTTCGACGGGCCCACCGGCGATGGCATAAATCCCATCCGGATTCAGTACACGCCTGCAGGCCGACAGGGGATGCGTCGCATGACAATCGAGGATGATGTCGTAGCGCTGCGCTCCCGCGGTGAAGTCGGCTTGCGTGTAGTCGATCGCGTAGTCTGCGCCGAGCGCGCGCACCAGCCCGAGATTCGCGGTTGACGTGACGGCTGTAACTTCGGCGCCCAAGGCCTTGGCGATCTGGACCGCGAATGTGCCCACGCCGCCTCCCGCGCCGTGGATCAGGACTTTTTTCCCGGCTTCGATATGTCCCTTGTCGCGAAGTCCCTGCAATGCGGTGAGCGCCGCGATTGGCGCCGATGCCGCCTGCTCGAAGGTGATGTTCTTCGGCTTGAATGTCAGCGCCTGCGCGGAGACGCAGGCGTACTCTGCGAATGCGCCTTCGTCGTGGATCCAGACGCGTAGTCCGGTCTGCAGTGGGTTATTGACGCACACGCCGAAAACCTCGTCTCCCGGCGTGAATTGGGTTACGCCGGCGCCCACGGCCTCCACCGTGCCGGCCACGTCCACACCCGGACGGCCCGGGTGTGCGGCCTGGGGTTTGCGTAAGCCGAAAGCGGCGCGGAAGATGCGCGGAACGCCCTTCAACTCGCCGGCATCGAGCGGATTCACGCCGGCCGCGCGGACGCGGAGAAGGACCTGGCCAGTCCTGGGAGACGGCCGCTCGATTTCTGCGCACTTGAGGACGCTGGGTGTGCCATAGGTTTCGTAAACGATTGCCTTCATTCGCAGTCCCTCGCAGGAAACAGGTGAAGGATAATGCCGGCCGGCGCCTGCGTCAGTGTGCGCGATCACCCGGTAGGCGAGCGGACCGATTGCCGGCAAATCAATAGATTGCCGTCACAATCGCGGCAGTAATGTCCATGGGCCAGTGAGCGACGATGAGCGGAGCAAGACGCCGGCCGGAACGCAGATAGACCGCCATCGCAACCAATACGCCCGGCAGAAATGCGAGAAAGCGGAAGAGGGTGAACTTCCATTCGGGTACCAACGGAAGGGCGCAGTGCTGCGCCGCCCACCAGAAGCCGACGATGAGAAACGCGACCCACGTGCGGCCGGTGAGGGCCTCGAACCGGGGCAGCGCGTAGGCCTGGTAGGTCATCTCCTCGGTCGGCGACCAGATCAACCACCACAGCGAAACGCTATAGATGGTGGCCCACAGCGGCAGGGCGTGGAGGCGAAGCAGGTGGGCGTTGACGGTCGCGTCCGTGGCGTCGAAGAGCAGCAGACGCGCCGCGTAACTGCCGGCGAGGAAGAACGGGAAGATCAGCAGAAAGAAGCCGAGCCCCAGCCAGATGTCGCGGCCCCAGTGCAAGCGGATCGGGCCGAAGAGATCGCGCAGGCGGATTCCTTCGCGTCGCGTGTAGTGGCGCATGCCGATCAGGCAGCCGATATCGACGAGAGTTCCGTAGACGGCCCACCAGTCGCCGGCCTCGCGCCAAGCGGCTTGATGATTGCGCGCGAGGAGGACAAGGGCGAGGAGCGCCTGGCAGGCAAGGAGCAGAGCAGAACGGGCCATGACGAGGAGAACCGGGCCGCTCCAGGAAAGCCTGCCTGCCGCCACGCGCTCGCGGAGGGCGGCGGGCGCGTTGGGTAGGGCAAATTCAGGCTGAAATGCGCTGCTCGAGTTGGAGATCGGCATATTTCACCACGAGCAGGCTAGCAACCCGAGCAGCCCGTCGCATTTGATGGCGTCCACGCGGATCGGTGCCATTGACGAGATGCTAGAGCGCCGCTTCTCCCCGCTCATCGTTGCGGATGCGGATGGCCTCGTCGATCTTGCTCACGAAGATCTTGCCGTCGCCAATGCGGCCGGTGCGCGCGGCGCCGATGATGGCCTGAATAACACGCTCTTTCAGGTTGTCGATGACGACCACCTCGATCTTCACTTTGGGAAGAAGGTCGACCGTATACTCGCGCCCGCGGTAGAACTCGGTGTGGCCCTTCTGGCGGCCGTGTCCGCGTGCCTCCAGAATCGTCATTCCCTCGATGCCTGCCTCGAGCAGCGCATCCTTGACTGCATCCAGCTTGGAGGGCTGGAGAATCGCTTCGATTTTGAGCATACGCAATCGCCTCGTTTGACAATCTATCAGGCAAGGGCAACGCCGTGGCGAGCTCCTTGCGGGATTGGATTCAAGGAAGCTCTGAACAATTCTGAAGCCGTCCCTCAGGAGCTAAAGCCCGCCTCTTTTCGCTGTTGTTCGGCACGGCTAAGCCGTGCCCTTTCAAAGCAACCGACGGTGCAGACATTCCTTAGGTGTTCAGGTCGTAGGCTTCCTCGCCGTGCTGCGTCAGATCCAGTCCGGCGGCCTCGTCCTCAGGACGCAGGCGCAGGCCGACGATCTTGTCGACCACAAAAAGCAGAATCAGCGTGCCCACGATGGAGAGCCCCCACGCAATCGCAATGCCGGCAATCTGGTTCTCCATCTGGCCCCAATGGCCGTCGATGACGCCGGTGGGAATCCGCTTGCCCGATGCGTCGAAGCCATAGACGGGGTTGATCAGAGAGGTCGCAAAGATGCCGGTCAGCAGCGCGCCCAGCGTTCCGCCGGCGCCGTGAACGCCGAAGGCGTCGAGCGAGTCGTCGTAGCCGAACCGCATTTTGACCACCGAGACCATCAGCGCGCAAACGATGCCGGCGAGAAGGCCGATGAGCAACGCGGCCATGGGCTGCACAAAGCCCGAAGCCGGCGTGATAGCGACCAACCCCGCCACCGCGCCGGAGATGGCGCCTAGCGCGGTCGGCTTGCCGTTGCGAATCCACTCGGTAACCGTCCATCCCAGCGCCGCGGCGGCGGTGGCGAAATGGGTGTTGACGAAGGCGCTGGTGGCCAGCGCACTGGCGGCAACGGCGCTGCCGGCGTTGAAGCCGAACCATCCCACCCAGAGCAGGCAGGCTCCGATAAAGCTCATCACCAGCGAATGGGGCGGCATGGGCACTTTTGG
>JASHTH010000301.1 GCA_030040655.1 Acidobacteriaceae bacterium
TTGCCCGGCGCGCGCCGCACCTCGAGCGTCGAACACGACGGGCTGCCCACGGCAATGCCGGCCGAGTCGTAACCGCGGTATTCGAGCTTCCGCAGTCCCTCGAGGATGACAGGGACCACCTTCTTCGGTCCCACATAGCCGACAATGCCGCACATGCGCTCATTCTATGCGACATCTGGCGGAAGTCTATTCGGTTCGCAGCGCCTGCATCGGGTCGATGGATGCGGCCCGGCGCGCCGGCAAAAAACCGGCTGCGGCGGCGCAGGCCCCCAAAACGAAAATGGCGCCAAGGAATGCAAGCGGATCGTAATCGCTGACCTGGTACAGCAAAGTAGCCATGAAACGGGCGGCAAAGAGGGCGGCAGGAACACCGAGAGCGAGACCGAGGAGCACCTGGCCCAGAGCCCCGCGCATCACCATGGAGACCACGTGCCCCTGCGAGGCGCCCATGGCCATCCGCACGCCGATCTCGCTGGTGCGTCGGGCTACAAAGTACGACATCACTCCGTAGAGCCCCACCGAGGCGAGAGCGAGCGCCACCACGCCGAAGACGCTGGTAAGACGCGTGATCAGCCGGTCCTGTGTGAAGTTATCGGCCACCTCGGCGTCATAGCTTTCCAAGTGGAAGATGGTCAGCCCGGGATCGATCCCGGCGAGGGTCTTGCGGATGAGCGCTTCCGCGTCTCGCTGCGGGCCGGCAAAGTTGAGCACGATCGAGTTGAGGTACATCGAGGCCGCTTCGCCGACGGCATCGTTCGGGTCCTTGAACCCCGTGTATTGCTGGCCGAGGAGACGGAAGAAGAGCGGGCGGGGCTCGCCGCGGGGATTCACCACCTTGAAGTCGGCAAAGACGCCGACGATCTCGAACAGGCCGGAGTTCTGCGCACTCATGCCGAAGTGCTTCCCGATGGGGTCCTGACCGGGAAAGAAGCGCTTGGCAAAGCTCTGGTTGACGAGCACGACGGGCTGTGAGGTGTCGACATCCTGCGCGGTAAAGCCGCGGCCGCGCACGATGGGCACCCCGATCGAGTCGAGAAAGTTGCGGCTGACACGGTTCCAGATGGAGAAACAGTCGTCCTTTGGACCCGGCGCCGGATGGCCCTGCTGGACGATGCAGGAACCCCACATGTTGCCCCCGAGCGGAACATAGCGCGCAAAGCTTACCTGCGCCATGCCGGGCAGCGCGGAAAAGCGGTTTTCGAGTTCGCGGTAGAGTGTGGGCAGGCGATCGACAGTGTAACCGGCTTCCTTGGGGGCAATGATGACTTCGTAGCTGTTCGAGGTGACAATGCCGAGGTTCTGGTGCTCGAGATGGAAGAGCGATCGGGTCAAAAGCGATGCGCCGGCCAGCAGCACAACCGACAGCGCAACCTGGAAAATGACCAGCAACTTCTGCGGAAGAGATGAATGATCGCGAGTCGAACGGTTGGCGCCGCGCAGGGCCTCGGCCGGCTGCGCGTGCGACGATGCCCAGGCAGGCGCCGCGCCGAAGACGATACCGGTGAGCAGCGAAATGAGGAAGGCGAATCCGAGGACAGGCAGCGACGGGCTGGCGTGAACTGGCATGTTGCGGGATTGGGGGAACGCCAGCGCCAGGATCATCTGCGAGCCGAAGTACGCGACCATCAATCCGGCAAAGCCCCCGATCAGGCTGAGCATCACGCTCTCAGTCAATATCTGGCGGATGACACGGCGGCGCGCCGCTCCAAGCGCCATGCGCACGGCAATGTCGGAGCGCCGCGTTGCGCTGCGCGCCAACAGCAGATTGGCGATGTTGGCGCAGGCGATGAGAAGCACGATGCTGGAGAGCGCCATCAACATCCGCAACCCCGTGCCGGTCTGCTGCTGGAGCTTTTGAATGCCTCCTCCGGCGGAAGTGAGCATGACGTGCTGCTTGGGAATCTCGGCCGCGCGCCCATGCTCCGTGTAGTTGGGCCGAGTCAGGAACCACTGCCGCATCGCTCCCGAGAGCTTGGTCGCGAGAGCCTTTCGATTCGTGCCCTCGCGCGCCCGGCCCAGCAGATAGAGCCAGTCGGTATCTGGCTGCTGGCGCGAGGAGTTGGCTCCCTCGAACAGAGGCTCGGTCGAAAGCGGCAGCCACATCTCCGGTGGAAAAGAGACGATGCGATCGCCGAAGAAGCCCGGCGCCGCCACACCAGCTACCGTGAAGGGGTGCGTTCCCAGATAGACCGTCGAACCCACGATGCCTGGATCGGAGGCAAAGTCCGCCTGCCAGCTTGCGTAGCTGAGCACAAGCGCAGGCGGAGCGCCTGGCCGGTCGTCGTTTTCGCCAAGCGGCCGGCCCAGGTACGTGCCCACGCCCAGCGTGGTGAAATAGTTGCCGGAGACATACTCCGAGCGCAGCAGCTTGCCGGGTTCCGATCCCACGCGCGCGCTGAAGCGGTCTCCCCCGGCCTCAACCGCGGCGAGCTGCTCGAATTCCGGCGCGGACTGCTGCAGGTGCAGATAGAGATCGTAGGAAAAAAGGTCGAAGTCGCCGTCGTCGTTCTCAAAACTGTCGAAGAAGCAGCAATCGTCCTTGTCGCCGACGCGGATGAGCCGCG
>JASHTH010000302.1 GCA_030040655.1 Acidobacteriaceae bacterium
GCCGGCATCGTCCGCGCGCCCATGACTTCGGTGCTGATCATCTTCGAGATGACCGGGGGCTACGGCCTGGTGCTGCCGCTGATGATCGCCAATATAAGCTCGTTTGCGCTGGCTCGCCACTGGCGCCGCGTTCCCGTGTATGAAGCGCTGCTCGCCCAGGACGGCATCTACCTTCACAACGAGACCTCTCCACTCGATCCGCCGGACGCCACAGAACTGCCCGCGCCCGATCTGCCGCCGGCGGCCCTGCCATAGCCGCCTTCTACTGCGGCGGTTGCATGTTGTACATGAAGATGGCGCGCAGCTCGAGATAGGGCCCGTGAAACTCGCGTGGCAGCGGCGGATAATTGGAACCCGCGATCGCTCCCCAAGCGGCGCGGTCGAGAGCCGAGTCGCCAGAACGGCCTTCGAGGATCATGTCCGTCACCTGGCCATTGGGAAGCACCTTGAAGCGAATCTGCACCTGGCCCGATTTAAGGATGGGAGGATTCACTTCATCGGGAATGAGCGGATCCCAGGTCTGCTCGGTCTCGAAGTACCAGCGGCGTAGCCAGGGGTTGAAATCGACGCCCTCGGTATCCGACAAGATGGTGGGCAAACCAGGCGCAGCGCCGGGGTGCCGCGCCAAGCCGCCCAGTGGAACCTGACCTTCGTCCTCGCCACGGTTGCGTGACGCGCCCCGCATGGCGTCGCGCAGTTGATCAGCCGGATTCTGCGTGTTCATGGCGAAGTTGGGCCGGGCCGGCACAGCCGAAGGACGTGGCGCCTCCAACTGGCCCTGCGGGCTGGGCGGAATCGGCTGCGACGGCTGAACTGGCGCCGGCGCAACGACCTTGGGCTGTTCCGGTGCCGGAGCGGGCGTGGGTGGAGGAGGCGGATTGTTCAGAGCATCCAGCGTTTTCTTATCGATCTTGGGCAGCTTGGGCGGAGCAGGTTTGACCTTGGGCTTTTTCTGCAATTCGCGCAGCGCATCGGGCGGCAGGTCAAGGTATGTCAGATCCTTGCGCTGCTTGATCGCGTCGAAGGGATCGATAACGGGCGCGACATGGAAGACATAGGTAGGAATCCACGTGACCGCCGAGAGCAGTAGCATGTGGATGAGAATGGCGAGCCAGATTCCCTCGCGCAGCCGCGACCAGCGCCGCTCGTCTTCGAGTTCGCTGATCATCTCCAGCAGCTCGTGGGTGTCGTAGTCCACCCAGCGCGAGGTGCTGACCACGCGAGGGGCCGGGCGAGGCTCAGACTCCAGGGACTTCGCTTCTTCTGTTGGAGTCTCTTCCTGGAAGGGGGGCGGTTCAGGCCATGCCGTCTCCAGCCGGAGGCTGACGAGCCGCGAGCCGTTTTCCGCCGATGCCTTCTCGGCGGACTCGCTCACACTGGTTGGCGCTTCACTGGTCGGCATTCGCGCGTGCGGCGCCGGATGGGAACACTTCACCTCCGGCTCCGTTTCGAGTCCTTTCCTTCTATTCTCTCATTCCTGCCGAATCGAGCAACAGATGCAACGGCAACATGCGACTCTTACAATATCCCCTTGGTATGGGACGGATTACGAGGTGGAAAGGGACAGCGCTTGAAGCAGTTTTTTGCGCGAATCGTGGCCAAATGGAAGCTGGTCGCGCTCCCCGGCTTGATCAAGCTGGGCCTGGCGGGGGCGGCGCTGGTTGCGGTGCTCGATTCGTCGTCGGTGCCGGTCCCGATGGACCTGATCCTGGCCGGATACATCTGGGCCGACAAGGGTCGTTTCTGGCTGTATTGCCTGCTGGCGGCCTGCGGGTCGGCCGTCGGCGGGCTGCTGCCCTATGGCCTGGGACGCGCCGGCGGCGAGCTGTTCCTGCTCAAGCGCGTGAATCGCGAACGATTTGAAGCCCTGCGCGACCGCTTCGAACGCCAGGAGTTCCTGGCGGTCATGATCCCCTCCATGCTGCCTCCGCCAACTCCGTGGAAGATCTTCATCTTCGGCGCGGGCGTCTTCGAAATGGCCATTGCGCCGTTTATGCTCGCGGTTTTTTGCGGGAGGATGGTCCGCTGGCTGGTTTTATCGCTGCTGGTGATCAAGCTGGGACCGGGAGCGGTTAACCTCGTTGCCCACCACTCCCTCGAAGCCGGCATCATCGTGATCGGATTGGCGGTGGCCGGGTTTGCGGGGTGGTGGGTGAGACGGCGGCGGGCGGAACGGGCAAAAGGCTGATTTTGCGAATGAACCTGGGAGCTTCTGATCTTTAAAAGGACGCGTCCCGAGATCAACAATCTGTTGAATAAATCTCTTCCCGCTCTTGAGCGGGCCGCCACACTTTTATCCCCGTCAAGCCTCAACAGACCCGGACTGCGCGTAACTCCATCAAAACAATTGCGCCGAAAAACCCGAGCGCCCTGCAGATTATTTTCCCTCACTCCGCTAAGCTGAAAAAACAAACGGCAGATGGACCACAGAGCCAGAGTGCCCCATCCCTGCGGCGCCCTCGCTGTTGCGGGGGTTGTGCTTTCGGACCTGGGAAGCTGGGGATCACAGCCGCTGTACGCTCTCCCAACCGCGTTTTTCCCGGCCAAAACAGGGCCAAAACGGCAGATTTCTGCGCCCAATTGAGCCAAAATGCGCCAAAAAGAGCCAGAAAACCATCAGCCTCGGAGAGTCAATCGGCCCCGCATCAACAACATACCCGCATCCGTCGCAACCAAAATTTTTCGCGACTGTGTAGCTGTGAAACTGTGCGCCACAGGAATCCGCTACCAATGACCGACACACCCGAAACACCTAACCGCCTCAAAAACCCACAGCGGAAGAGGATCAGTCCAGCAGCTTCTCGATCTCAGTCAGATCGAATCGGCATTGGCTGCCGGGCATATCGAAGGGCTCGCGTGAAAGCGGCTCGAGGCGCCCTGCGACATACCGGCGATGGTTTCCCTCCGGGTCGAGCAGGAGGATGGTTCGGATTCCCATGCGCTCGTAGTCGGCCAGTTTGATCATCATCCGCATCAGGCTATCTTCCGGCGACAGAACTTCGAAAACCGCAATGGGCGGATGAGTCGCGAACGGCTCCGGAGGGAGACTACGATTGAGGATGGCGACATCGGGGACCCGGAAGTTCGTCGGCGAAACCTGCACACGCAGCTCAGGGCGGACCTTGATGTTCCAATCCTTTGCGTGCTGCGCAAACCAAAGTTCAATTGCGTGCTGCCACGCCGAATGATCGTCCTGTCCCATCGGCCGCTCCTCAATCAGCCCGTCAACATACTCCGCGTCCGGCTC
>JASHTH010000303.1 GCA_030040655.1 Acidobacteriaceae bacterium
CAGCAGGGCTCAGAGAAAAGCGTAAGAGCACTGGACAGCATGGTCTCCGTACTGCTGTCGTCGACGCGGGAAACCGACGTCATCGGCTGGTACAAGGAGCGGATGGCGATCGGCGCCATCTTCACCGGTCTCGTCGTCAACGACAAGAATTCAATTCTCAGCATGATCCTGAGCCGCATCAGCACCACCCTGCGTGACGAGCTGACATTCGATCAATTCAACCAGGTCAGCATCTCGTTCCACTTCTTCCCCGACGAGTGGGATCACGAAGAGGGCGGCCGGCCCAGCAATCCCGCGCTTTACCCGGACCTCGTCACTCCGAAAAACGGGCGCCGGTCGCAACTCGGCGTCAAGCGACTGATGGACATTGCCGGAAGCGCTTTAGCCTTGATTGCTCTTGCCCCGGTGATGGCGGCGATCGCCATCGCCATCAAGCTGACTTCGAAGGGGCCTATCTTCTTCCGGCAGCAGCGCGTTGGCCAATATGGACAGAACTTCACCTTCCTGAAGTTCCGCTCGATGCATGTAAATAATGATCACAGTGTACACAAAGAGTTCGTAAAGCGGCTGATCTCGAGTGAGAGCGGGCATCAACCAACCGGCGAAAACGCGAGTGTCGTCTACAAGATCACAAACGACAAACGAATTACGCCGATTGGCAAGTTCCTGCGCCGGACCAGCCTGGACGAGCTACCGCAATTCATCAACGTGCTTCGGGGCGAAATGTCGCTGGTCGGCCCGCGTCCGGCCATCCCCTATGAGCTGGCTGTATATAAGACGTGGCACCGCCGGCGTGTCCTCGAAGTCAAGCCGGGAATCACGGGTTTGTGGCAGGTCACCGGAAGAAGCCGCGTGAAGTTCGACGATATGGTCCGGCTCGATCTTCGCTACGCCACCTCGTGGTCGCCGTGGCTCGACTTCAAGATTCTCATGCGCACTCCCATGGCCGTCATCAAGGGCTCCGGCGCGTATTGAGCGCCGAGATTTCCCGGATTTCCATCTTGCATCCCGGCCGTTCCCCGCTGTCAATCAGCAATTTTTTCAACACTTGAAATTACACGAGCAATTTAAAGAAGGTGAATAAAAGTGAACTTCGGTGTAATTGGCTATGGATATTGGGGACCGAACATTGTTCGGAATCTGGCGAGCCTCGACGATTCCCACGTGCTGGCCATCGCGGAGATCAGCCCGGCGGCGCGAAAGCGCGCGCAAAAGGCCTATCCGGCTGCCACGGTGACGTCGAACGCCTCGGAAGTGATCGCATCGCCGAAGATCGACGCGATCGCGGTCGTTTCTCCCGTGTGGACGCACTACGAACTGACCAAGGCGGCCCTGCAGAACGGCAAGCACGTCTTCGTAGAGAAGCCGTTTACCAGTAACACCGCGCAGGGAGAGGAGCTGATCGAGCTTGCTCAGCGCAAGAATCTTACGATCATGGTCGACCACACCTTTCTGTTCACCGGAGCGGTGACCAAGATACGCCAGCTACTCGATGATGGCATCCTGGGCCAGCTCTACTACTACGATTCCACACGAGTCAATCTGGGGCTTTTCCAGCACGACATCAATGTATTGTGGGATTTGGCGCCGCACGATCTTTCCATCATGGATTACCTGATCAAGACCACTCCCGAGGCCGTGGTGGCGACCGGCCAGCGGCACCTGAACGGGTATGAAGATGTGGCATATATGACTCTCTATTTTCCCGGCCAGGTGATCGCTCATATCAACGTGAACTGGCTGTCCCCGGTCAAAGTCAGGACGACGCTGATTGGCGGCGAAAAGCGCATGCTGGTGTGGAACGACCTGGAAGCGGATGAAAAGTTGAAGGTCTACGACCGGGGCGTCGACATCAAGAGCCGCGAAGGCGTCTATGAATTACTGGTCAATTACCGCTCCGGCGATATGTGGGCACCGCAGCTGGAGCAGGTCGAAGCGCTGCGCAAAGAGATGAACTACTTCGTGGATTGCGTCTCCACTGGCCGCAAGCCCTTCAACGACGGTTGCGCCGGTTTGCGCGTGGTCAAGATGCTGGAGGCGGCCAGCGATTCGCTCGGCAAGAGGGGCTCCCTCGTCTACTTATGAACTCCTATAACTCAATTGCCGGCGACGTCAAGCTGGGTAAGGACGTCCGGCTCTCGAAGTTCATCAACCTCTACGGCTGCGAGATCGGAGACGAGACGAAGATCGGAGCTTTCGTCGAGATCCAGAAGAACGCCGTGGTAGGAAAACGGTGCAAGATTTCCAGCCACACCTTTATCTGCGAAGGCGTAGTCATCGAAGACGGCGTCTTTGTCGGTCACGGCGTGACATTTACGAATGATTCCTATCCACGCGCGACGCGCGCCGACGGAAACCTGCAGACTGAAGCCGACTGGAAGGTGGAGCGCACTTTGGTCAAAGAGGGAGCTTCGATCGGATCGGGCGCGACCATTCTTTCCCAAGTTAGCATCGGCGAAATGGCAATCGTCGGCGCAGGAAGCGTTGTTACAAAGGATGTGCCACCCAAAGCGATCGTGGCCGGAAATCCTGCCAGGGTACTACGCTACATAGATGAAGGCACGGAGGATGACAATGCAATCGAGTAGCCATATTCCCTTTCTAGATCTCGTAACGCCGCACATGGAGCTCGAAGAAGAGTTGGTGGCTGTGTTTCGCCGGGCGCTTCGCACCGCAGGGTTCATCGGCGGACCCATGGTCGAGGAGTTTGAGCACTCCTTTGCCGAGTTCTGCGGCAGCACCCACGCAGTAGCCGTCAACAGCGGGACGGATGCGCTGCGCTTTGCGCTGATGGCGTGTGGAGTGAAGGAGGGTGACGTTGTAGTGACCGTGCCCCACACCTTCATCGCCACGACAGAAGCTATTTCGCAGGCCGGAGCCCTGCCCGAATTCGTGGACATCGATGAACGGACCTACAACATTTCGGTGGAAGAGCTGGCGCGGTATTTGAAAGAAGAGTGCACCCGCCACAAGAATGGCAAGCTGATCAGCACCCGCAGCAACCGATACGTCACTGCCATCGTGCCGGTACACCTATACGGCCAGGTGGCCGACATGGATCCTATCCTGGCTTTGGCCGAAGAGTACGGTCTCACGGTTATCGAAGACGCTTGCCAGGCGCACGGTGCCGAGTACTTCTCATCAAAGATGAATCGCTGGTTGAAGGCCGGGACGATAGGCCGAGCGGCGGCGTTCAGCTTTTACCCGGGCAAGAATTTGGGAGCGTGCGGCGAAGCGGGCGCGGTAACCACCGAAGATCCGGCCATTGCCGCAAAGATCCGGATGCTGCGCGACCACGGCCAGGCCAAGAAGTACTTTCACGACATTGAGGGCTACAACGGCCGTCTCGATGCTATTCAGGCGGGACTGCTCAGCGTCAAGCTGGCGCACCTGGCCAAGTGGAACGAACAGCGGCGCAAGCGCGCCGCCGAGTACAACCGCCTGCTTGCCGGCAATGACGAAATCATTCTTCCCTTTGAGCCTTCTTGGTCACGAGCCGTCTATCACCTCTACGTAGTCCGAGTTGCCGACCGCGATGGATTGATGGAGCACCTGAAGGCTGCCGGCATCGGCACCGGAATCCACTATCCCGTGCCCCTTCATCTCCAGAGGCCCTACGCCGAACTGAACTACACCCGTCAGGATCTTCCCGTCGCGTCCCGAATCGCCGAAGAGATCGTCTCGCTGCCGATGTTCCCGCAGCTGAAAGCGGAGCAGCAGGCCTTGGTTGCGAACGAGATTCAAGTGTTTTGCAAAAAAGTGGAGGCCGAGCAGGCATCTCTCGCTTAAGTGATGAAGAATTTGTAGCCTTGTGAATTCGGAGAGGTCGCTGTTGGCTAAGGCAGCAGTCAGCTTGCTGGCTGCGGTGGGTAAAACCACCCGGAGGTTCAAATCCTTCCCCTCTCCGCCAACTTCTTAGCAACCAGCAGAGCACTAAGGCTTGTTTTGGCATCGTAGACCGAACATGATTGTTTGCGGAAAAGACATTCGAGTCCATGGGCAGTTAGTTCGCATTGGCAGGCTCGAGGCGGAACAGTATAAGTACCTAGATGACCCAACTGAAGTGATGTCCTGCCTGCGCGGGTCGCATCCGAAAGTTGACATCTTTACCTTTCTGCAAAGACCGTCCGAAACTTCTCCCAAGTACAGCTATCCGATGGAATGGGATAATCTGGCTGTCCTCCCGATTTCGACCTTCGAGAATTGGTGGACGAAACAGCTCGGCTTCAAGGCGCGAAACAAAGCGAAGCAAGCCTCGAAGAAGGGAGTCGTCGTCCGAGAAGCTCCCTTTGATGATACGTTTGCGGCAGGCATCTGGGAGATCTATAACGAATCTCCAGTACGTCAGGGGAGGCGCTTTCCGCAT
>JASHTH010000304.1 GCA_030040655.1 Acidobacteriaceae bacterium
GCATGGGACACATACCTGCGCTTCACTGATGGGTTCACAAGCGCGCTCCAAGTCAGACACGGCTACGGCCTCAACGCATCCAGTGCCGAAACAACCTTGGCCGGGGAGCTATCCTGTCATAGCACACTCGAAGGCGTTTTCATCCGCTTGGGTGGGCCCAAGGCCCATGAAGACACGACTGAAGTCGTGCCCTGTTACAAAGCACGACGGTGTAGACCTACGGGCTGAGGCCCGTGCCCTTCGCAAGAGACCGAATCCTGTCCAGCGCCCGGGCTCCCAGGGGCAAGAAGATACAATTGGGTGTCCGGTCAATAAAGTCCTCTTCGCGAGAGATGCTTGACTTATGAATTGGGGAAGCGGAAGAGGGTTTTATTCCGGGTTGTCCGGTGAGGCGAAAAAAGAGGAAGAACTTGGGCGATAGACGAATCGGCAATGCGGACTTGAGGTGTTGGAGATGAGGTCTGCGCTTCGTTTTGCCGCGATGGCGCTCAACTTGAATGTGGCAAGGCAGACCAAGCGGTCTGATCTGCTAGGCCTTCTTCACAAGTTGAGACCTTTAGACTGCGGCGTCGAATTGATTCGTCTCGGAAGAGCAGGCGATGGGGGCTACTTGGTGCCGGACGATTTGTGTGGAATCGACTATTGCTTCTCCCCCGGCGTGGGTTCATCGTCTGAGTTCGAGCAGCACTTGGCCGACCGTAACATTCGATCATTTCTTGCGGATTACTCAGTCGAGTCGCCATCGACAGATAGAGCGGAGTTCACGTTCGACAGGAAATACCTAGGGGCATTTGACGCGGATCCATATATCACGCTTGCAAGCTGGAAGGATCAGTATCTTCGAGGATACGATGGCGACTTATTATTACAAATGGATATTGAAGGCGCGGAATATGAGGTGATTCTCAGCGCGCCAAGCGACCTCCTCGATCAGTTCCGTATTCTTGTGATAGAGTTTCACAGTCTACACAAGCTTTTCGATCCTTTTGGTTTCCGGTTGATCGCTGCGACTTTCCAAAAGCTGCTTCAATCGTTTCACGTCGTTCATATTCACCCGAACAATTCCTGCGAGATTGCCAAAAGAGGCAGAATTGAAGTTCCCGGCATGATGGAATTCACATTCATGAATAAGAAGCGAGTGCACCGGACTTCTCCACGGACGCAATTTCCACATAGACTGGATTGCGACAACTTTCCGTTAAAAACTATGCTACTGCCGAAGTGTTGGTATGCGGACTTGTAGGTCACTGCGCGAATTGGGCGATGGCTTCGCCTCTATGACTTATTAGGAGGTTTGACCGCGGTGCGCATAGCGCTCTTTACTCCCTTCGATCCAAGCTCGGGTGGTGGCGCAACGATTTTTCGGAATCTTCTAGCCCATCTCTCAGGAGCGGATTTTCATTGGTTTTACTTGTCGCACTCGCAGGCTGACATGAGCAACACCACTCGACTGGGGCCGCCAGTCCTCGGAGGTTCATTCCTCAAGGACGCGATCAATAGTGCGAGGGTTTTTGTCCTTCAAAGTCACCCGATCCTTCTCGCTTGCGCCCGCACAATTCTCCGATGGTCGCCCGATGTCGTTTGGGTCAATGCAATGAACGAGGGTTTGCTGATGGGCAAGATGATGGCTGATCTCGGGACGGCAAGGTTGCATGTTTCTGTGCATGATGACCCGATGGGATTGGCAATGAAGTCGAGGCGATATAGGCATTTGGCGCACATTATCGATTTTCGGTGCCGATCGCTGCTGAATTCGGCCAGCAGTGTCGACGTGGTTTCAGAAGCGATGGGCCGTAGGTATGAAGAGCGTTTCGGTGTAACTGCAGGCGTTGTTTTTCGCTATATTGATCGGCCCGCGACGGCGGTTGCACGCCCATCTGCGGAGCCGATGATCAAAATTGGCCATGTCGGGAGTGCGTACAGCGCCGCTGAGGTAGTGGCGTTCTTTGACGCGCTTCGCAAGTTGGAGCAATCAGACGGCGTTCGATTCAAAGTTCTTGCCTTCGGAAGATCGCCGGCATTCGAGAGTTCTGCGGTCAGATTTCCAGGGTTGGTGCAGCCTTTCGGTGACGTTGCCGAAGACGAAGTCGTCCGGCAACTGGTGCATTGCCGATTCGTGTACGCAATGTATTCGTTCGACTCAAGGCACGGAATTTTCAGGGAAACTAGTCTGCCGACAAAGATAAGCACGTATCTCATGGCCGCCAGACCGATTTTTGTGCATAGCCCCCGAGATAGCACCACCAGCCAGATGATGGAAAAGTTCAGACTAGGCATCTCTGTTCATTCGTTGGTCCGGTCCGACTTGGTTGACGGTATCCGTCGCATCCTGGCATTTGAACTTGAGCTTGCCGAGGTTCAAAAGGCGACGGAGTACTACTGCGGAAGAAGAAATCTCTCCTGCTTAATGGGTTGCCTCAGGATAGAAAGAAATTGGCGTGAGTGAGCTGGAATCCAAGTTCAATATCGCCACCTTGTTCTGCCGCAATGCGGTCCGTCCAGGGGTCAATAATGGGGAAGGCCCTTTTGGGTTCTCAATTAAGGTGGCTCTTCATCATCGGAATGGCGTCTTTTGCATGAAGGGAGAGAAGGAAATCCCAGGTTACGCAGGATCGCGCTGTTGGCGCTTCCGGCAAACTAGCCGACGACCGCAACGCCGCGAATTCGAATCACGGAGGGCAAAGGAGGATGGCTAGGTGTCGGCGCAATCGACTTGGAGTGCTCTCGATGAGGCGGCGAGGCA
>JASHTH010000004.1 GCA_030040655.1 Acidobacteriaceae bacterium
GCTCGGCATCTTCGGGCTGAATCTGCTGCCCATCCGCTATACGGCCGTCCTGCTGCTCATCGCCGCCGTTGTGCTGCTGCTGCTCGAGGCCAAGTTCGGCGGCCACGGCGCGCTGGCCATCGCCGGCATCGTCTGCCTGGCCTTCGGCATGCTGACGCTGGTCGCGGCGCCGGTGCCGGAGCTCGCGGTCAACCCGGCACTGGCCATTGCCGTCGCCGCTGCCTTTGGCGCGATCACGTTTTTCCTGGTGCGCCTAGTGGTGCGCGCGCGGAGAAGAAAGCACCTGCTCGGCGCCGACGCACTGGTGGGCAGCCGTGCATCGGCGATGGAGAGTCTCGATCTGGAAGGCCATGTGCTGGTGGAAGGCGAAATCTGGCGCGCGGTAGCCTCGCAACCGGTACAGAAAGGCGCGCCGCTCCGCGTCGTCGGCCACGAGCAGTATTTGCTACACGTTGCTCCGGCGGATGCACCCAAGGCTCCGACGGCAGCCGCGTAAGTTGCGTCCCGGAGTACAATCCCTGCTGAGTGAGGGCCCGCCAATGTCAGACCTGCCAATCCCGATTCTCGTATTCATTGCCATCGTGGTTCTTTACCTGCTCAACTCCATCAAGATTCTGCGCGACTACGAGCGCGCCGTCATTTTCCGCCTGGGACGCGCGCTGCCCGTGCCCAAGGGCCCAGGCATCATTCTCGTCTTCCGGCCCTTCGACCAGATGGTGCGCATTTCGCTGCGCCAGGAAGTGCTCGAAGTTCCGCCCCAGGACGTGATCACGCGCGACAATGTGACCATCAAGGTCAATGCCGTCGTTACGCTCTACGTCGTCGAACCCAACTCCGCCGCGATCAAGGTGTCGAACTACGTTTATCAGACCTCGCAGTTCGCGCAAACCACGCTGCGCTCGGTGCTGGGCGAGGTTGAGCTTGACGAGGTGCTGAGCCATCGCGACAAGCTGAATCTGCGCATCCAGACCATCATCGACCAGCGCACCGAGCCGTTCGGCGTCAAAGTGGTTTCCGTCGAGGTGAAGCAGGTCGACCTGCCCGAGCAGATGACTCGCGCCATGGCCAAGCAGGCCGAGGCCGCGCGCGAGGCGCGCGCGAAGATCATCCACGCGGAAGGCGAGTTCAATGCCGCGAAAATGCTCGTCGACGCTGCCCGTCAGCTATCCGCCGAACCGATCACGCTGCAGTTGCGCTATCTGCAAACGCTCACCGAGATTGGCGTTGAGAAGAACACCACCATCATCTTCCCGTTGCCGGTGGAGTTTCTCTCGCTGTTGAATAAGATCGTGACGTCGGCGAAACCTGCAGCCCAGGCGCAGTAGACTGGAAAGAGGGCGGCCCGACGATCGCCAACCAGGGACCAGGAATGAGGCAGGTCTTCGATTCCAGCGAGATCGACGAGGCCGAGCGCGGCCGCGAGACGGAGCTGACGCTGGGCGCAACCGGACTGCTGGCCATCTGCTTCGGGCTGGTTTTGCTGTGCGGCCTCTTCTTCAGCCTGGGATATGCCGCGGGCCATCGCAGCCCTGCGGTGCTGTCCGGCTCGCTCGAAAAGGCCCCGCCGGCAGGGTCGGCGCCCGTCGCGGCCGGCTCAGTTCCCAAGCCGTCTCCGGCGCCGGCTCCGATCACGGCTGCGTCCGCAACCGATCAAACAGGCCAAACGCAGGCCTCGACCGATGCGGACGGAGATGTGGTTTCGAATCCTTCGCTGAGCCCGCCGGTAAATCCGGCTTCCGCGCCGCCCGCGGGCTCGGCTCCCGCCAGCCAGGGGACAATCAGGCCCGCGCTGACGCCGCAGACCGTGCAGCCCTCGGCGGCTCCGGTCGTGGGTGCATCCGTGGCGCCGGCGATCCGCTACATGGTCCAGATCGCGGCCGTCTCCCACGCCGAAGACGCGAGCGTGCTGACCAACGCGCTGCTCCGCCGCGGCTATGCGGTCACGGCGCGCCGCGACCCCACCGACAACCTGATCCATGTGCAAGTAGGGCCGTTCTTCGACGCCGGGGCCGCGAACTCGATGCGCCTCAAGCTGCTCAACGACGGCTACAACGCCATCGTCGAGCCGTGATTCGCAACGCGCGGATCAATTCTCGCGGATGAGAGAATTCAGCAGATCGAGAGCTTCAGTCATCGCAGAGCGCAATTCGGCCAGGGAGTTTTGCGCTTTTTCCGCGTGAGCGGCGGCCTTCGCTGCGATCGCGCATGCCGCCAGCTCGTGCGCTCGGCAGTGAAGCGTCACAATTCGCTGGAATGGCGGCAATCCGCCGCGCGGACCTGCCATCTCGGCGCGCAGCCAGGCGCCCATCCTGCATTGCCCGCCATCGAGGGGCGGAGGTTCGTCGCGCTCGCATCGCACATAGGCTTCGAGTCCCTTCAGCCAGGCCATGTGCTCGATGCCGGCGTAGAGAGCCGGCCAATCCGCGGGGCTTACCGGCGCGGCGCCGGCCCATCGCGGGTCGGGCTTCCATGATTGTGCCCATGCGGGGAATTCGTTTCCCGGCATGGGCCGCGCAATGCCGTAGCCTTGCGCCAGCTCGCAGCCCAATTGCAGCAGTATTACGCCGTGATCCACCGTCTCCACGCCTTCGGCGACGGCGGTGCGCCGGAAGGCGGTGGCCAATCCCAGCACGCCCTCCAGAATGGCCAGGTCCTCCGGGTCGCTGAGCATGTTGCGAACAAAGCTCTGGTCGATCTTGAGCACGTTGGCGGGAAGCCGCTTCAGGTAGGTGAGAGAAGAATAGCCGGTACCGAAGTCGTCGATGGCCACCGACACGCCAAGTTCGCGGCACTTGCCGACGATCCCGGAAACATGCGCCACGTCCCAGAGGGCGCTGGTCTCAAGCAGTTCGAGCTCAAGGTCGCTGGGATCCACTCCCGGGTGGGCCGCCAGCATTGCGCGCAGCCGGTCGACGAAATCCGGCTCCTGCAAGTGTTTTGCCCCAATATTCACGCTGATCGGGATATGCAGACCTTGCGCTTTCCAGGCCTCAATCTGTCCGAGCGCCGTATCGATCACCCAATCACCCAAATCGACCGCGAGCGGATGGTCTTCGATGGCGGGCAGGAACAGATCCGGCCTGAGCAAGCCCCGCTGCGGGTGCTGCCACCGGATCAAACCTTCGGCGCCAAATACAGTTCCGGTGGCCATGTTGACCATGGGCTGGTAGTGAAGGATAAACTCCCGCGCTTCGAGGGCCCGGCGCACGTTGCCGATGTCTTCCGACCGCCCGCGCAAGGTGCGGTCATGGTCGGGATCGAAGATGTGGTACTTTCCTTTTCCGTCCAGCTTGGCCTGATACATCGCCCGATCGGCCTGGCGCAGGAGCTGATCCGCATCCACGTCCTCGGCTTGCGGGTAGAGGGCAACGCCCGTGCTCGCCGAAACCTGGAGGACGAGATCGCCGATCTGGACCAGCTCGGACAAGGCGCAGAGAAGCCTCGTCAAGGCGAGAATGGCGGCGTTCTCTCCGTCCAGGTGCCGCAGCACGGCCACGAACTCGTCGCCGCCGATGCGGGCCAGCGTGTCGCCCTCGCGGATCACCTGTTTCATGCGGTTGGCCAGCGCGGCCAGCAAGGCATCGCCGGTCTCGCGCCCATGCTTGTCGTTGACGGCCTTGAATTCGTCCACGTCGAGGAAGGCCACGGCCACCATCTGGTGCGGCCCGGCTTTGAGCATCGCATGGCGAAGCCGCTCGGCGAGCAGGAGGCGGTTCGGCAATCCGGTGAGCGCATCGAAGTGGACGACCTGCCTGAGCTTCTGTTCCTGCTGCTTCATGGGAGTGATGTCCGTCATCAGGCCCACGTAGTGCTGCGGCTTTCCGTCCGCGTCGAACACCGTTGAGATGGTTTCGTAGGCGGCAAACAGACCGCCATCCTTGGCTCGATTCCAGATCTCTCCGCTCCATTGGCCCTTTTCGAGGACAGAGCGCCACATCTTTTCATAGAACTCATAGCCCTGGCGCGCCGATTTGAGGATGCGCGGGTTTTGGCCCAGAACTTCGTCGCGGGTGTAGCCGGAGATGCGCGTGAACGTGTCGTTCACTTCCAGGATGGCGCCATCGAGGCCGGTAATTACGATGGCTTCGCTGGCGTTGGTGAAGACGCTGGCGGCCAGGCGCAGCCTTCTTTCGGCTTCCTTGGCCCGGGTGATGTCCTCGCTGAAGATCACAATGCCGCCGACCTCGCCGTGAGCCGCCCTCCAGGGGCGCAACTCCCATCGCCGCCATTGCACCGAACCGTCGGACCGCTGGGCGCGATCTTCTTCCTCGCCGATCGACTCGCCCGCCAGGCCGCGGCGGTGAGCTTCTTTCCAACGCTCCGGCAGATCGGGCACCAGATCGTAGTGCGACCGTCCAGTCACATCGCGGTCTTTCAAGCCGTAATCCTGCAGCCAGCGCGGGCTTACTGCCAGATAACGCATTTCGCGATCGAACATGGCCAGCGCTGCCGGCGCATGTTCGATGAAGAGCTGCAGCAGCTCCTCGCTCTCCCGCAGGCTGGCTTCGGCCTGCTTGCGCTCGGTGATGTCCTGGATGGTGCCCTGCATCAACACCGGCTTCCCTTCAGCGTCGAATTCCAGCTTGCCCAGCCCGTGCACCCAGCGCACGGCCTGGTCTGAGGCCCGCACGATGCGGTATTCGTTGTCGAAGGGAGTTCCCTTGCCGACCACCTGGTCGCGGAAATACTTGAGCATTCTTTGCCGGTCTTGCGGATGCAGGGCCTCCGACCAGTCCTCGACGCGGTGCTCCTTCTTTCTCTCGATCCCGAACAGCGCATCGAGCTCTTCCGAACCGGCCCATTCGCCGGTGCGAATGTCGAGGACATAGCTGCCGACGCGAGCGATGCGCTGCGACTCCTTCAATGAAGCTTCGCTCTCGCGCAGCGTTTGCTCGGCCTGCACCCAGTCAGTGATGTCGCGCGTGATGGCGAACAGGCCAAGGACTTCTCCGTCCTCTGCCCGGATGGGGAATTTTCGATCGTCCAACCAGCGCACTTCGCCGTCCGGTTGCACGATTTTCATCAACTCCCGGGAATATGCGGCACCGTCAAAGATGCGCTGCTCGGTCTCGAAGATTAAGTCTGCTTGTTCCTCGGGAAGGTAATCGTATTCGGTCAAGCCGATCAGGCTCTGGCCATTCAGCATCGACTTGACGGCGCGAAGCAGGCTTCGGCTGGTTTGGGTAAAGACGTGATTGCGATCTTTGAAGAAGATAATGTCGTCGGTGTTTTCCAGGATCGCCTGCAGGCTCACTGCCAGCGGCGCAGTCGATGAACCCCCGTTGGGGACCGTCGGCTTTTGCAGCAGCAGCTCGAGAATCTCTTCTCCGGAACGGGAATCGCGCTGCTTGAAATACGAAGCCTTCAGGCAGCGGATGCGCCCGTCGGCGTGGCGAATGCGGACGCTGCAGCTTCCCTGGTTCCCAATCGGCTCCGGACGGGACAGCCGGCGGGCAATCTCCTGATCGTGAGAGTGAATGCGTTCGAAAAGCGAGACGCGGGCGGCGAGAAAGTCCTGCGGGTTAAACCCAAGCAAAGCCTCGATGTAGCCGCTGGCCGAGAGGACCCGCGGATTTTCCGAAAGCTTGAAGCGAAACTTCGCTTCGAGAACAGGAGCACGGGTGTCCAATACTGCGACAGAAGTTACCGCCATGTCAGTTCGCCGGATGACCAGCGCCATCGGATTCCCGCAAATCCCAGGGCAAAACTGACGAATCGTCCGTTACCAAGGGCATACGATCCATCAGGAAAACATCTTGTGCGGCATTTTCAGAGTGGCTGTGACTTTCCGACTCAACTCCAATGTCGCCGCTCTCGGCTGGTTCCACTCCAAAGACGAACCCATGTCGTTGGGGGCCCCGGTTGGTCGCGTCGACTTGGCGTTTTCGCTTCGGACTCCACTCATTCTGAAAATGTTTTCGCCGTTGCCGTCTCGCTCAAATTCAAACTGCAAGACTTCTTGGATTCTTTGCGGCGTTGCTTGCGAGGAGCAGGCGATTCGCGTCTGCTTCGTCTATCGACTGACGAAGGTAACACTTGAGAGAGTGCGCAGCCATTCAGCTTTGGTTGTAGCGCCGCGGCACAATCGTCTACCATGGGCCGCGTGCCATTCAGGGCCCGTCCGGAGCCGATTCAGTTTTT
>JASHTH010000305.1 GCA_030040655.1 Acidobacteriaceae bacterium
AACTGGCTGATCGCGCGCGTGAAGGCAAAGCCCACCACAACCCCGGCGCCGACTCCGATGCTCGCGATCGCCACGCCTTCCAACAGCACGCCGGTCAGGATATGGCGCGGATGCGCGCCCAGCGCCATGCGAATGCCGAACTCGCGCGTGCGCCCGCTCACCGAGAAGGCGAGAACGCCGGCCACGCCCACGACCGAGATCAACAGCGCCACCGCCGCGAACCCGCCAAAGACGATCGCGTTCAGCTTGTTGGGCGTCAGCACTTCGGCGCGAATGTCTTCCAGCGTGCTGGGTCGTTCCACAGGCTGGTCGGCCGACATCTGGTGAATCGTCCGCGTGATCGCCGGAACGAGCGCGTAGGGATCCTGTTTGGAGTGCACGAAGAGCCTCCCATCCCAGCCCTCCTGGTCGGAAGGCTGGTACACGGTCATCGCGGGCGTCGGGATGATGTTCTCGTCGTCGAAATCCGGCACCACGCCGACGATGCGCCGTGGCTCGTAGCTGATGCCGATGAACTTCATCACGCTGTCGGTCCACATCAGTTCGCGGTTGAGCGGATCCTGCCCGGGGAACAGCGATTGGGCCACGCTCTGGCTGATGATCACCACGCGCTCGTTGCCGTCGCGATCGCCGTCGCGGAAGTCGCGGCCCTCGAGCATCGGCACACCCAATGTGCTGAAGAACCCGGGCGAGATCGACCGGAACTTAGCCCGCCAGTCACCCATGCCGTTCTCGCGCTTTGCTCCCTGCACAGTAAAGGAGAACGCAATACTCAATGCCTGATCGTCGCGCCACGGCACGCTGAATCCGGTTGAAACGTGCTCCACGCCGGGAAGCGTGGCGACGCGTTCCTTCACTTCGCGATAGAACTCGCGCACCTGTTCGGGCGTCTTGCCGTAGGAAAGCACGGGCAGATTCACTGCCAGCACCATCGCGGTGTCGAAGGGCGGCCGCGATTGTTCGAGCTCGTAAAGGGTCCTCATCAACACGGCAGAACCGGCCAGCAGAAGGAAAGACGCCGTGATCTGCAGGACGGCGAATACGCGGAGCCGCCGGTTGCTTCCGCCTGCCACTCGCGTTCCTCCGCTGGCGCCGCTGCCGTGCAGCACGTCCGTCGAGGGCAGGCGCGGAATAAACGCCAGAAAGACCGACGCAATCAATGCCAGCGCGATTCCAAACCACACCAGGCTGAAATCGAGCTTCAAGTCGTGCGCGCGCACCGAGAATCGCGCCGCGTAGCGGCCCAGCACTTCGACCATGGGGACGGCAAGGATCAAAGCCGCCAGCACTCCGCTGCCGCAAAGCACCAGGCTTTCGGCCAGCAGCGACCGCCGCAGGGTTGAGGTGCTGGCGCCCAGCGCCGCGCGCACGGCCAGCTCCGATTCGCGGCGCACCGTGCGCGCCAGCACCAGATTGGCCACATTCGAGCTGGCGATGATGAAGAGCAGCGCCGAAGCGGCGAACAGCACCCACAAAACCGTGTTGGCGGTCGAATTGATCTGGTCGTGCATCCGCTTCACGCTGATCTGGAAGTGGTCCTCCGGCTTGTAAACCTCGGGATGAGCGGCCATTATCGCGCCGTAGGACTTCTGCAATTCAGCCCGCGCCTGTTCGAGCGTGGCTCCGGGAGCCAGTCGGCCGAAAACCTCGGTCATGCGGTGTTCGCGGCCGGTCACCATGGTGGCCGAAAGGTGATGCGGGCTGGTCACCACGTTGGCGATAATCTCGGTTGCTACGGGGTAAGGAACCGACGGCTCCAATACACCGACGATCACCGCCGAACGCGCGCCCATGATGCTTTCCAGGCGCACCGTCTTGCCCAGCACGTGCGGGTCGGAATGCAGCGACTCGCGCCAGAATTTGTAGGTGAGGACAACGGCGCCTGCCGCGCTCGGTCCGTCGTCGGAAGGGCCAAGCAGCCGACCCAGCACCGGACGCAGTCCCATCACCTGGAAGTAATTGCCGTCGACCACCCCTGCGGGAATCTCGCGCGGAGTGCCCAGGCCGATGATGGTGAAATCGATCTCGGAGAACGTCCCCAGCTTCTCGATGGTTTTGAGCCCTATGCCCAGGTCGTTGATCTCGGGAATCGAGAACGTGGCGTTCTCTACGCCCAGGCCGGGCGCGCTCTGGCGGATGTAGAGCAACCGGTCTTCGTCGCGATTGGCCAGCGGCTTGAGCAGCACCGTGCGCACCACGCTGAAAATCGCCGCATTGGCCCCGATGCCCAGGGCCAGCGTCAGCGCCACGGTAATCCACAAAGCTCGGACGCGCGCCAGGGAACGCACGGCAATCTTCAAATCGCGCAAGAAAGACATCTGGCCCTCCATTCCGCCGGTCTTTCGGCAGTACGCCGTTCCCTCCAGGGGTGCGGTCTGCCGAAATCCATTGACAAATACGTTGATATCAACTAATCTGCATCCGTGTCAAGCCCGAAGTTGCTCCCCTTCGAAACCACCCTTCTGGTGCGGGACTCCTGCATCTGCCTCCACGTGCAGCGTGCGGCACGGGCGCTCGCCCGACGCTTCGACGAGGCCTTTCGCTCCCTCGGCCTGACCAACGGCCAATTCTCGCTCCTCATGTCGCTCAATCGCCCCGAACCTCCGCCCATGGTGCCCGTGGCTTCGCTGC
>JASHTH010000306.1 GCA_030040655.1 Acidobacteriaceae bacterium
AAGACCTGGTCGCGGTTGCCTGACTTTTTCGTGACTCGCACCACCAATCGATTCGACAATACCCCGCAGGTATTGCGCCAGGGCGACTGGCCGGTGCGTCTGGGGCTGCACCCGGTAGGCAGCGTCACCAGGCAAGTGACGTTCCGAGACGGAAAAGAAGTGCAAGACGCCACTGCGTCTGCCACGGCCGGAAATGCGGCGACGCCGCAGGAGCTGGGCCTGCGCAGCTGGGGCGAGTTCGGTCCGGCACTGACCGTGGTGCTGGCCGATATGGCGAAGCAAAAGGTCACCTTCAGCCACTGGGAAGTGACGCCCGGCGGATTGGCCGCCGTTTATCGCTACGAGGTACCGCGCGAGGCCTCGCATTACGCCGTAACCTTCACCTATCTCAGCGAGACGGTGATTGGGCGCACGCAGTTCGGCTACAGCGGACGCCAGCGCACGGCGCAGCAGGTCGCGAACATTCCGCGAACCAAGGATGTGCAGACCTACAGCGAATCGCCGGCCTACCAAGGCGAAATCGCGATCGACCCGGCGACCGGAGCGGTGCTACGGCTTACCATCGAAGCCGATCTGGGCAGCGGCGATCCGCTGCAGCGCGCCGCGACCATGATCGAATACGGCCCTGTGACCCTCGGCGACCGGCGCTCCATCTGCCCGATGCGCAGCCTGGCCATTTCGCTGGAGCCGGTCGGGTTGATTGGCTGCGGGAGTTCGAGCCCGATGGCCCAGAACGGCGTCGGCGACAACGCTGCGTGGGAGAACATGCGAGGACAATGCGGCGACGGATCGGTGATCCTGGTCAACGAGACGAATTTTACTCACTACCATCGCCTGGGCTCGACGACGCGGATTCTCACCGATGCCTCGGCCCTGGCAGCGGCCGGCGCAACAGGCCAACCTGCAGAGGCGACGCCGGCGTTGGCCTCCGGTGGCGCTGCGGCCACCGCCTCGGCAGCGCCGGCTTCGTCTGTGGCCGAAACCCATGCAACATCCGCAGACGCTTCCAACGCTCAGCCTGAGCTGCAAGGATCGGCCATCGCGCCCGCTCCCTCCACCGCGCCCGCAGCCGCGGCCGCAAGCGCCGAGGTCCCTGCACCGCCGCCTCCGACGCCGGCTCCCGTCGTTCCCGAGGTCACCATGGAGGCAGCCCGCAGCCTTCCCGATCAGCCCGCTGCGCCGCCGCAGCCGCACCCGGGTGAAGTGACCCTGAAGCTGACCTCGCGCCTTGTGGACGTGGGCGTGACCGTGTACGACAAAAAGGGTCACCCAGTGAGAGACCTGAAGCAGGACGACTTCGAGATCTACGACAACGGGCGCAAGCAGCAGATTCGCTTCTTCAATGAGTTCACCGGCGAATCGATCGCGCCGGCGAGCGTACAGCCCGCGCCAGCCGAAGCGGAGAAGACCTTCACCAACCGCTCGCCCGATGCAGCCGCGCCCGGATCTCCGCCGCCTGCCCAAGAAAGTGCTGCGACGATTCTGCTCATCGATGAAAGCCATATCGCCTGGGCCGACATGAGCAATGCCCGCCAGCAGATGTTGAAGTTCCTGAATGGCGTGGCCCTAGGCGAGAAGATCGGCCTGTACACGATGAACTCGTTCGGATTCAGGGTGCTGACCGAAGTCACCGCGGACCACGCGGCGCTGGTCGCGCGGTTGCAAAAGTGGATGCCGACGGCGCAGTCGGCCCAGCAGGCGCAGGACGAGGAGACGCGCAACCGGCAGCAGATCAACGAGGTGCACAACGTCGCCGACCTCAACTCGGTGAACGGGAATGAAATCGACGTGCCCGACGCCGAGCAGCCCGTCGATCCCCAACTGCTCACCATGGGCGACAATCCGGCGCGTGCGTCGCTGATCGTCCTGGGCGAAGTGGCGCGGCATCTGGCGGCCATCCCCGGTCACAAATCGCTGATATGGGTTTCCAGCGACAACGTCTTCGCCGATTTTCGCGATCAGCAGGTGGGCATCGACAAGAGCCCGAAGGATGTGGACAGCTTTGCGTTGCGGGCGCAGGAGGCCATGAACGAGGCGCACGCGGCGGTCTATCCGTTCGACGTGTCGCAGTTGGAGGGTGCGGCGATCACCGCCGACATCCAGCACCGGAATGTGGAGCTGACGCCGGCGGCCATGGATACGGCCTCGTTGCCGCCGGGCGGCTCCGGCGTCGGGCGGAACATGACGGCCGGGCGAACGACGGCGGAGATGAACCAGGATTTGCACCCGATCCAGGAACCGATTCGCCAGGTGGCCGATGCGACGGGAGGGCGGACGATCCGCCGCGCGAGCGACTTGGCCGCGCAACTGGCCGAGGTGGTGGCCGAGGGCAACGCGAGATACATGATCGGCTTTTCCCCCGATACAAATGCCGATAACCAGTACCACAGCCTCACGGTCAAATTGAACGGCAAACACGGGCTTACTGCGCGCTATCGCACCGGCTACTTCTATGCGAAGGAACCGGCGACGTTGCGCGAGCGATTCCAGCAGGCGGTTTGGCAGCCGACGGATGCGAATGAGGTTGCCGTGACCGCGGCCGTGGACAAGATGAGCTCCGGGGCCAATGTGAAGATCGACGTGGCCACCGGCGACCTCGGCATGCAGGAACAGGACGGCCGCTGGTTGGACAAGCTGGATTTCTTTTTCATTCAACGCGACGATGCAGGGATTCACGCGCAAGTGGAGGGCCAGAGGCTGGGACTGCGATTGAAGCCGTCGACCTACCAGAACCTGCTTCCGTCGGCAATCCCGTTCGAGCGCCAGGTGCGGCTCAAGCCGGGGACGGCGTCGCTGCGGGTGCTGGTGGTGGACGAGAATTCCGGCCGCATGGGTTCGGTCACGATTCCCGCCGAGGCGATGGGCGGCGGATCATGATCGGCAACCCGAACCGGAATGAGACAAGCTTTTCAGTAGGGTTCGGAGCGGGGAGTACAATGGCCGCGCCCGAAGAATCAGGGGGGATGAACAGATGAAGCATGCCGTATGGATTCTCCTGGTGGCGATGGCGGCTTCGCCGGCCTGGCCGGCCGCGAAGAAGATCACCGCGCAGGAATTGAAGGATATGCTGACCTCGATGCAGCAGGAAAAGAAGACCGACGACGAGGTCGCCACCGAGCTAAAGCAGGTCGAAGTGACCGAGGAACTGACGCCGGCCATGCTCAACAGCCTGGGCCCGCTTTTGCCGGGCCAGCAGTCTCTGGCGCAGGTCTACATTCTCGAGGCCCGCAGCGCCATGCTGCCGCCGCCGGCGGCCGACATTCCCAACGATGCGGTTCCCGACGCGGCTGCGCAAAAGGCCATTCTCGATAAGGCGGCCAATTACGTATCGAGCACCTACAATCAATTGCCGGATTTGACCGCCACCAAGACCACCATCCGTTTCCAGGACAACATGGAGACGATTGCGTCCAGCTCGGGGATGCACGGCAGCGCGACCGATGTGAGCACCAATTCCGGCTTGTCCGACTCGGCGCAATACTTCCGCTTCCTGGGGACGGAGGACACGTCCATCGAGAGCGATAAAGGCGTGGAAAAGATGCCGGCCGAGAAGGACAAGACTCCCTGGGGCGCCAATCGCATGATTGCCCCGGAGGAACAGGGACCGGACCTCAACGCGGTGATGAAGGAGGCCGAGGCCGACGGAAAAACCACCTGGCTGCGCTGGCAGAACGTGAATGGCGTGAAGACCGCCGTCTTCAGTTATTCGGTGGAAAAGAAAAAGGCTCACTATACGGTGAACTATTGCTGCTATCCCGATACAGACCAGGCAGGAATCGCCACCTTCACCTCGGCTTCTCTCTCGTCGGCACACGGTGAGTCGGGCGGCGGCGCGCACGGCAACTTTCAAACCAATACTTCCTGGAAGCCGTGGAAATCGAGCGTGGGCTATCACGGCGAATTATTCATCAATCCCGACACGGGAATCGTGGTGCGCCTGATTCACGATGCCGATTTGAAGTCGAGCGACATCGTCCACCAGGAAGAAGTTCGCATCGATTACGATCCTGTGGCGGCAAGCGGGAAGACGCTGGTTCTGCCGGTCAAGTCGTTTACCAACACCGAGGACGTCCCCAAGGGCGAGGATTATTCGAGCAAATTCTCCATGCGTCACACGCTCTTCTATAGCGAATACAAGAACTATCAACTGGCCGGCGCGGCCCATTGACCGGCAGTGACCACTTTTCTCCCGGCGCGCGCGGCGGCGGCTTTCGCGCAGCGTGCGCCGGTGAGAAAATGGTGTGGCGTGAAAAGGCTGGGTGTATTGCTCGTTTTGTTCACCTGCGTGCCCGCTTGGTGCGCGAAGAAGATCACCGTGGCCCAGCTCGAGGATTTGCTGCGCTCGGCCCAGCAGGATAAGAAAAGCGACGCCGAGATTGCCACCGCGCTCGAGCAGATTGAGTTAAGCGAGGAGCTGACGCGCAGCGTCATGAACGGCCTGGGCAAGCTGCTTCCCGGCCCGCTCGCGACCGAGCAGATCTACGTGCTCGAGGCGCGCAGCGCCGATCGGATGCCTCCACCCGCCGATCTGCCATCGACGCCGGCGCCTGACGCTGAGACGCAGAAGGCCATTCTGGACAAGGCCGCGGTCTATGTGACGAAAGAGTACAGTCAGCTTCCCGCGCTGGCCGCGCTCAAGACCACCCTGCGCTTCCAGGACAACGTGGAGGCGGTCACCGCCAGTTCGGGATTGCAGAACGGCGCGAGCGAAGTGGATACTTCGGCGGGGTTTTCCAATCCTGCGACGTTCGTCCACTACATCCATTCCAGCCAGGCGCAGGTCGTCAGCGAGCACGGCGCCGAGAAGCCGCCCGCGGAAAAGGACAAGACGCCCTGGGGAGCCAATGGGATGACCGCGCTCGAGCAGCCCGACCCCAGCCTGGCCGTCGTCTTTCGCGAGGCGCAGGCGGCGGGCAGCATCCATTGGCTGCGCTGGGAGATCGTGAACGGCCAAGAGCGAGCGGTGTATGCTTTTGCCGTTCCGCGAAAGAAATCGCGCCTGGAATTGGACGTCTGTTGCTTTCCCAAGGTGAACCAGGCGGGCATCGCGACGTTTTACACCGCGGCCACCGCGGCCACGCTGGGCGATGGCGCCGGTCCGGGCGGCGGCGTGAGAGGGAATTTCCAGACCATAACCGAGTGGCAGGAGTACAGATCCACGGTCGCCTACCACGGCGAGTTTTTCATCGATGCGGCGACGGGCGTCGTGGTGCGCATGATCACCGAGGCCGAGCTGAAACCCGCCGAGGTGGTGCACCGCGTCGACACGCGCATCGACTACGGCCCTGAAACGATCGGAGACAGGACGCTCATGGTGCCGGCAAAGACAATCGTGAATGCCGAGGTGGTGCCGAAGGGCGAATCCGGCGCCGGGGGATACACGACGCGTTGCACGCTGTTCACTTCGGAGTTCAAGGACTACCAGCCCGCGGGGTCGGCGCAGTAGTCAGAGCGGCTATCGATTCTTTTGCTGGAGCTTGTTTCAACAATGGTGATTTGAAGGGGCCCGACTTCACAGGCTGCGGAAAAGCTCGCCCTGCGAGCGGTTTTGAAAGGGCACGGCTTTAGCCGTGCCGAACAAGTTCTTTGTTTTTGATTTTTCTCGCGGGCTTCAGCCCGCGAGAAACCGATCCTAGGAGTTTTTCCGCAGCCTCTTCAGCCGGGCCGAAATCACCCGCCAAATTCAAGGGATTTTAACCCCTGAGGGATGGATTCGGCACGCGTTGGCGGATCTTTGAAACAAGCTCGAATCATCGATTCCTGTTTCGAGCCGCGTTCGCCCTTTGTTACTCTTCTCCAATCATGCGCCGCACGCCTCTGCATCTCATTGCCTCGGCCGTCCTGATCTGCGCTTGCGGGTTCGCATCGGGCCAGAAGTTCCAACCGAAATCGATTCAGTTCAAGGGCGACCCGGAGTATTCCGACGCCGAGTTGCTGGCCGCCGCGGGACTCAAAACGGGAGTGGTTCTCACTGTCGCGGAAATGAACGAGCACTTCGAGCGTCTTCGCGACAGCGGTGTTTTCGCCAATGTGCTCTACAAGTTCGACGGCCAGGACCTGATCTATCAGCTCACGCCCTCGACCGAGCTCTACCCGATTCGCATCGAGAATCTGCCACTGGCGCCGGGAAAAGATCTCGACGCGAAGCTTCACGACCGGCTTCCGCTGTACCACGGCAAAGTGCCCTCGGAGGGTGGACTGCTCGAAGGAGTGCGCCAGGGTTTGCAGGATTTGCTTGCGGAGCGGGGTATTCAGGCCAAAGTGACCGCAATGCCCTTTGGCACGCCTGGAACCAAGGACGTAACGGCCATAAGTTTTGTCATCACGTCGCCGCCGGTGCTGATCGGAGCCATTCAGTTGGAAGGAGTCTCCCCGGAATTGCAGACCAAGGTCAATGCACTGGCCGGCCACACGGCGGGAACGCAGTTCGATACTGGAAATTCGGAACGAAATATCGCCGAAGCCTTCCGGTCACTTTATCTGGATGAGGGGTTTGCCGCCGCCAAGGTTCACGCCGCCGAATCGGGTACCGTGTCCATCGCCACGGATTCCATCCGTGTGCCCTTCTCGGTGACCGTTGAAGAAGGCCGCATCTACAAGCTGGGAACCGTTCGCCTCTCCTCCTACGACATCCTGACCCAGGCCGCGGTCGACAAAGCCGTGGCGTCTTTCCATCAAGCCGACATACAGCCGAATAACCCGGCGGGGATAAAGATCAAGGGGCTGACTTTGCGCAACCTTTGGGCGTTCATTTCTTCTCAATACACGTCGAAAGGCTATCTCGATTGCAAACTGACCCCTCGTCCCGAATTCGACGAGGCGACGGCAACCGCAAATTACATGGTCGATATCGAACCGGGACCGGTGTATCGTCTCGCCTTCGTCAAATTCGAAAATGTAAGCGACGACCTGCGAAAGTTGCTGATGCGCAACTGGCAGATGCTCCCCGGCGATCCGTTCAATGAAAGCTATGTCTCGAATTTCATTTATTCGGCGCAGAAAGCGGACCCTGTCCTCATGCGCACCTTGGCCGGCGTCAAGGCTTCGTACGATGTGCGCGCCGACCCCCAGACCCATGAAGTGAATCTCGTCATTCGCTTGGAGCGCGGCTCGTAAAGACCGATCGGCTCGGCGACATGCAAATCGAGAACCTCTCGTTGCCGTGCATTTTTGCCTTGTATTCGATTTCCTGGTTCCGGGCGAGCGTTCTGCTGCCGCCGGAGCCTCCCACCTTCGTTGCATGTACTGATTCGCAAAGGTAAGTTACCTTCGACTGGTGATTCGCGCCCCCGGGATCCCCCAGGATGCAACCGGGGCGCGCGTATCACGCGGCTCGTCGAACCCATGCGTGAATTGTGCGTATTTTTGCTGGGCGCCGCGTCGCTGCTTCCCGCGGCGACCACGACCCATGTGCAGACGTTTACCCCGCAAGCGATCCATTTCCTCGGCGCGGCCGACTACTCGGATGAGGACTTGGCCAACGCCGCCGGACTGAAAGTGGGCGAAAGCTATACCGCCGCCGACCTTACCCGCCACGCGCAGCAGTTGCTGGATACGGGCCTCTTCGACAAGATCGCGTACAAGTTCGACGGCAATCAGCTCACGTACACGGTCAAGATGAGCGCGCCGGGCTTGCTCATCGCAGTGGACAATCTGCCCATCGACGGCGATGCCATCGACGGCCGCCTGCGCAACCAGATTCCTCTCTATCGCGGCGCCGTGCCGCCTTCGGGCACGCTACTCGAGGACGTTCGCCTGCAGTTGGAGCAGATGCTGGCCGCCGAAAACGTGCATGCGCACGTTGCTGCCGAAGTCGTTCAAGATCCGGTTACGCACCATGCGGCTACGGTGAACTTCCGCATCGATTCGAATCCGGTGAGAATCGGGACCCTGAAATTGGAAGGGGTATCGGATTTCCTCAAGCCGGAACTGGAGCGGGCCACTACGCTCTCCGAGGTCCCGTTCGACACCCAGCACTCCGCCGCCGAAATCGAGCAAAGCATTCTGGCTGTCTATGCCAGTCACGGATTCGCCGCCGCCGAAGTCCATGCCGCGCGCTATGGATACCCGATCACGGATGTGGGCGTGATCCGCGTCCCTTACAAGGTGACGGTGAAGGAAGGACGATCGTACCGGCTGGGCACGGTCAAGCTGGCCCAGGGCCTGCCCATCGACCCCGCCGAATTGGACAACCTGATGGCCGAGCGAACCTCGTTCATGCCCGAGAGCGGGTTCCTCCAATACTTGGTCGCGCAACTGGAGATGAGGCTCAAAGGCCAGGGATGCGCGAACTGCCGCATCACCCTCGTGCCCCAGATCGACGAATCCAAGGGTGTGGTGAACTACACCGTCGGCGCCGATCTGACTCCGGGCTCCCGGCAGGGAGCCGCGAATCCACAGGGCGCGGGCGACGGTTTGCAGAGTCTGGTGAAGCGATAGGGCCGCCTGCCTCCCGCTGATCTGCCCATTCCGCTTCGTCTGTTCGATCCCCATGGCAAAGCCATTCTTGAGGCGATATCCTCGCTTCCATGCTTCACTCCATCCTGTTCGATCACATGTTTCAGATGCCGCTTTCGATTTCCGAAAAGCTGCTTCGCCCAGTCATCGTCTACTTGGCGCTGGTTGTCCTGCTCCGTGTCTTCGGCAAGCGCGAGCTGGCGCAGCTCAACCCCTTCGACCTGGTGGTGCTGCTTTCGCTTTCCAACACCGTGCAGAACGCCATCATTGGCGAAGACAATTCGGTTTCGGGCGGCGTCATCGGCGCATTCGGGTTGCTCGCCATCAACTGGCTGGTGGTGCGTGTGCTCTTTCGCTCCCCGCGACTCACGCGCGTGCTCGAGGGCCGCTCCACCGTGCTCGTGCGCGAAGGGAAGATCGACCGGCGCGCGCTGGAACGCGAATCGCTCACGCGCGAGGAGTTGCTCCAAATCATTCACCGACAGGGCTTCGAAGAACTGGACAAGGTGCGGAGCTGCTGCCTCGAGCCGAATGGCACATTCTACGTCGAGCCCTTCGATCCCTCGATCGAAGACAAGCGCCATGCCGAGCTGCTCTCCAGGCTCGACAGCCTGCAGAAGGAATTACGCCGGACGCGCGGTTTGCAAACCGCCGAAGAAGCGGCCTCCTGAACGCGGGCTCGCTGGCGGGTGCATGGTCTGCGGCGTCTGGCTCGCCTATGGGAACTGCGGATGCGATCCGGCGCCTACAAAGAGGGAGGAGGACGCCGGATGTTCGGCCAGCCAACTTTGCGCGCTTTGCGCGACTTGATTCTGTTCGTCGGCCGTCAATAATCCCCGGCTCCGTGCCACCTGCAAACCCAGGGAAGTCTCGGCTTCGGGCCCTCCCTGGCCTACCGCAATGGTGAGCCAGCGCAGCGACTCGCCCGCATCCCGGGAAACGCAGCGTCCATCGCGAAAAAGAAGACCCAGGGCTGCGGAAGCACGCCAGGAACCCGCTTCGGCGGCGCGCGTCAACATCGACAGGGCCTCGTCGTTGTGTTTTCGCGCTATTTCGGGGTGGTCGATCAACAAAACCCCCAGCGCGTGCATGGCGGGGATATATCCGGCTTGCGCAGAACGCCGCATGAATTCAATCGCCTTGCCAAAGTCGTGTTCGTGATGGGGCGATGCGGAGTAGAGGACACCCATGCCAAACAGGCCCTCGGGGCCGTTTCCTTTGGCGGCTTTCAGAAACCATCTCTCCGC
>JASHTH010000307.1 GCA_030040655.1 Acidobacteriaceae bacterium
ACGCGCTCGTAGGTGGTAAAGCGGCGCTTGCAGCGCTCGCACTCGCGGCGCCGGCGAATGGAGTCGGCCTCCTTGCTCTCGCGCGAGTCGACCACGCGGTCCTGCCCGAAGCCGCAGTAGGGGCACTTCATGCTGGGACGATTGTACGGGACGGCAGGGAACAAGGGACCGAGGGGACAGGGAACAGACGCCCTCGCCGGCCTGGCCGCAAGTGGGTGAGAGCCATCCTTCACTTTCTCGTCAACTTTCCATCAATGTGGGTGCCCCATCTCCGGCGCCCGCTGGGCAGGCGCCGGGGATAGGATGGCGAAGGCTGCGCTATGAGCAAGGTTCGACCCACTCTTGCCGTTCGATCCCGTGTCCGGCAAAGATGGGGCACCCTCGACGGCGAACCGGAAAGACAGGCCGCCCGCCCAGCATTTGCGATTGGAGAATCTGCCCCGCCGGCTGCCTCACGCAAGCTGTCCCTTACGCCCAGCTAACGGTTCGCCGCTTTGCAGCCGATTATCCAGACTGGGGTACCGCAATCGTGTCAAGCATTCAGGATTCACGGGCCACACCGGAGTTGGATGAGCTCGAAATCCATTCGATAGAGATTTTGAACAGCCTTCCTGATGGGATCACCGTGCAGGATAGGAACTTCAACATTATCTACCAGAATGATGCCATGCGTGCCGCCTTCGGCAACTGCGTGGGAATGAAGTGCCATTCGGCGTACGAAAAAAGAGACTCGCGGTGCGAGGGCTGCGGAATCTCCAATGTCTTTCAGTCAGGCAAGGCCACGCTGGTCATCCGCACGGGAATCAATCAGCAGAACGAATCCGAGTCTTGGGAGAATGCCTGCTTCCCGATCCACGATGCGTCTGGCAACTTGGTTGCGGCCGCGGAGGTATGCCGAAACGTTACCGATCGCGCGAACCTCGAAGCCGAGGTCCGGCAGAGAAACGTCGAGCTTGGCCAAGTCAACGACCAACTGCAGAAGCGGACCGCGGAACTTGCCGAGACCCTTCAGAATCTGGAGCGCGAAGTCGAGCGGCGCGAGCGCGCAGACCTCGAGCTCAGGCATGCCCAGAAGCTGCAGGCCATTGGACAGCTAGCCGCCGGCATCGCCCACGAGATCAATACGCCGCTCCAGTTTGTCGGGGACAATCTCCATTTTCTGGCCAGCGAAGTGGAAGGCGTCATGAAGCTTAACGCCAGCTACCGTGCGACAATTCAGCGTTTGCGCGCTTTGCCCGAAGCAGATCGACTTATTGGACATGTCGAGGAGGTCGAGCGAGACGTCGATCTGCCCTACCTCCAGGAGAACCTCGCGCCGGCCTTCAAGCAGGCCAACCAGGGCGTCGCTCAGATCTCCACGATCGTGAAGGCCATGAAGGAGTTCGCGCACACACGCGGAGAGACGAAAGCCGCCGAGGACATCAACCGCGCCTTATCCGTAGCGCTGACCATTTCGCGAGCCGAGTACAGAAACGTGGCAGATGTGCGCATGGCTTTTGGGGAGATACCGCCGGTCGTCTGCCGCCTGAGCGATATCAACCAGGTATTTCTGAACCTGCTGGTGAATGCGGCGCATGCGATCGCGGATGTGGTTGGAAATGGGGAGACGAGGGGCCTGATCACGATTCGAACATCGAGAGAAGGCCAATCCGTGCGAATCGATATTGGAGATACGGGCGCCGGGATTCCAGAAGGGATCCGCGACCGGATATTCGACCCGTTCTTTACAACAAAGGAAGTGGGACGCGGGAGCGGCCAGGGCCTGGCCCTAGCGCACTCCATCGTGGTTGGTAAACACGGCGGCTCGCTGACTTTCGAAACGCAAGAAGGGGCGGGCACGACTTTTTCGATCCGGCTGCCAATTGAAGGATCGGCGCAACTGTCCGCCGCTACCGCTTCGTCCGCGGCTACAATCCAAGCGCTCAGGGCCAACATTCACGACACGAAATCGGCTTGATGTTTTGCGCCCTTCCCCGTTTGAAGCGGCGAATGAATCATTGAACCATCGTCCTCGGCGCGCGACGAGGCTGGGAGCCTGAAAACTAGGGCCGAGCGGCATCGAACCCACCCTTGCCCTTCGCTGCGCCTTCGGGAAGGATGGGGCACCCACCATCTGCCGAAAACCTATATTCGGACGAACCGCAGATCCTTCGACTTGGTCCGCCCGCTGTTGCGGACGGACTCTGCTCAGGATGACGTTCTTTGTCAAGTTGCGAGTTATCGACCTTCGACGCTATTCGATCGTGTAACTCTCCGTCACAACTGCTGACGGTGCGTCGTCAGTTGCAACTGCCATCGCCTTGATGGTTTCATTCGACGACACCTGGATTGAAGTTACAAATTGATTCGATTTCGTGGTCGGAGTGTCGCCGTTGGTGGTGTAGTAGATCGTCGATCCCGGCGTCGTGTCGCTGATCGTTACCGACTGCGCTGAGTTATAGGTTCCGGTCGTCACGGAGAAAATCGGCGCGGTGACGTGCAGCGGGAAGACGAGCTTTCCGGAGGCGCTGGACGAGAAGTTGGCATCGCCGCCGTAGGCGACAACGTAGGAGTAGGTGCCGATCTGCTGCGCGCCCAGCGAAATCGTCGCCTTGCCGTCGGAATCGAGCGTTGCCGTGTTGGGAGTCGGCTGCTGGTCGCCGAAGTACGAGGGATTCGTGTAGTAAACGCTCACCGTGCCGGTCGGGACCAAATCCTTGGGATTCTTGGCGCCTTCGGCGGGCATGACTTTGATCCGGAGTGAAGGCTTTTCGCCGTAGACGATGGGCTGCGCGACGTTGAGCGAGATTTCGGTCTCGGTGGGAATCAGCGGATGGGTGGTGTCGAGAAGGAAGTAGCCGACCGGCTGGTCAATGTAATAAACCTGTGGGTAGCTGCAAGGTCCGACCTGATTCGGAAAGGTCGCCACGCGAATCTCCGCGCCGAATGCGAGCAATCCGTTGGCGGAGAGCGAGACTTGGTTGAGCGCTCCGGGAGCGGCGTATTCCGCATCGGGGGCGCCTGCGCACACGTTGCTGACGCTCGAACCGCTCGTAAACAGCGTGACGAACTTTGTTCCCTCAACCATGTAGAAGGACATGACAGGATTGGGGGATACGGCATCCTGCGCCATGAAGACGAACCTGCTATTGGAAACGGCGAATCCCATCAGGTCGACTTCGTCGAATTTTCCACCCTTGCCGGTGATACCCGGGACGTGACTGATGTTGGTGACAACGGCTTCAGCAGCTCCGCCCCTGAGCGGAATCCGGAAAAAGCCGGTGTAGTCTTCCGTGGCTGAGACGCCGTTCGTGACGGATGCCCCGAAGTACACGTAGTCCCCATCGATCTGGATGGATTGAAAGCTATTGAAGAATGCAAATGGCCCGGCCTTGGCCGGCTGGCCCGGCAGTGTCTTCAACGCCTGTGACGGGTCAAAGTCATTGCTGATTTGCGAATTGATCAGGTTATCGCATGAGTTGTTTGCCGACAGCGGCCCCTGATAAAGGCCTGCCCACTCGAGCGTGCTGCCGCCCGCGAATGCGTAGTTGGTTCCGTTGGTGGCAGGGAGATATGCGAAATCGGCGAGGAAGATCTGGTGGTAGGCGCCGCCTGTGCTGCAGCCTTTGAACCCGGACGGCGATGCCTCCCAGAGCGTCTTCACATCGGAGCCATCGAGATTGGCCGAGTAAAGGACCCCCTCAAGCCCGATCACGGCGACACCGTGCGAGACCTGGAAGGCCCAGGTATAAGCGTCGGGGTCCATGTCGGCGGACCAATCGTAGGCATCCGCCACCTGCGTGCTATCGAGGATGCGGGTCGCGGCCTTCTCCGAGCCGTCCGCCTTGATCGCGTAGAGGCCGAAGAGCCCGGATTCGCCCTTGTTGTTGGTGGCGAGGAAGACGACGGTCCCATTCGTAACGACGACTTGCGGGTAGATCAGGGTTGCTCTGATGTCGCTCCCGGGAAGCAACTGGCCGCTGGCGAAGATGCGCTTTGGTTTACTGCCGGCCACGGTTTGCGACCAGAGCGAGAGGCCGGTCGAATAGGCCACATAGGTTCCATCGGTCGCGATGGGCTTGCCGAACCCATTCTGCGCGGCTGTAGGGAAGAGGGTGCTGTTCGTCAGTTCCCGTGTGGAGTACTGAGACCACCCCGTGTCAATGTTCAGGAGGCAAAGCGCGGCGGCAGCAAGAAATGGCAAGCTGCGAGCGAAAAGCATGCGCTTGCCCTCTGGCAAACGCGAAGGAACACGATGGAAGCGCATTGGGAAGTCCTCTTGGGGCTAGACCGTTTTAGGAAATAGTGGGTCCTCTCTTGCGATGCCCAAGGTCGCCGCTCCCTTTTGGTCGCGTCGACTTGGCGATTTAGGCTCCGGATTCAGAATTTCCTAAAACGGTATAGCCGGATAGTTAAAACAGCTCAAATCGACTTACGGTTGGATAAGCCAACCCTAGAGACCACTTGCTGCAGTGTCAATAGTGAGGAGGGAAGTATTTGGTAATGAGGTGAACGAGTGCCCTTCGACAGATATTCTCATTACGGCTGCGGGATATTCGGCCAAGGAATGTCGCTTGCCGGGATGCGGCAGTTGCGGAGTCCGAAGCGGCGCTTCAGCTCAGGAAGTCTGCAATCGCCCGGACGACGGTCTCTTGTTCTGCTTCGCGCAGTTCGGGGAAGATCGGCAGCGCGAGCACTTCGCGGGCGGCGCGTTCGGCTTCGGGGAAGTCTCCCTCTTTGTAGCCAAGGCCTTCGAATGCCTTCTGCAAATGCAGGGGAACCGGGTAGTAGATCTCCGACCCGATGCCACGCTCGGACAGGAATTGGCGCAACGCGTCGCGGCGGCGCGTGCGGATGACGTATTGGTGCCAGGCATGGCGGCTGCCGGTGACTTCGTGCGGCAGGACCACGCCGTGCTCGGGATACGGTCCGCACTCGGCCAGGCCGGCGGCGTGGAAGAACGCGTGATATCGCTTCGCCACGCTCCTTCGAGCGCGATTCCAACCATCGACGTACTTGATTTTCACGTTCAGGATGGCGGCCTGGACACTGTCGAGGCGCGCGTTCCATCCGATCTCGTCGTGGAAGTAGCGGCGGCGCATGCCGTGCTGGCGCAGCATGCGCAGGCGCTCGGCCAGCGCGACATCGTTCGTCGTCACCATGCCGGCGTCGCCGGCGGCGCTCAGGTTTTTGGTGGGATAAAAACTGAATGCCGCGGCGTCTCCCAGAGCTCCGGCCTTCACGCCCTGCCACTCCCCGCCCCACGCCTGCGCGGCATCTTCAATCAGCTTGAGGTTGCGCTCGCCGCCTAGGCGCGCAACCTCGGTCCAATTCACGCATTGGCCATAAAGATGGACGGGCAAAATCGCTCGAACGGCCGAGCCGCGCGGACCGTTGATCACGGCTTCCGCCGCTGCGGGGTCGAGGTCGAACGTTTGCGGGGCGATGTCGGCCAGCACCGGAACCGCGCCGGCGCGCAAAATCGAACTAACCGAGGCAAAGAAACTGAACGGCGTGGTAACAACAGCCGCGCCGGGACCGATTCCTGCCGCCGCCAGCGCCAGCCACAGAGCGTCGGTGCCCGAGGAGCACCCCACGGCGTGGGCAACGCCCAAATGCTGCGCGGCCGCCCGCTCAAAAAGGGCCACCGGCTCACCCAGGATGAAATGTTGCGTTTCCAGCACACGGCCGACGGCTTCCAGCAGCTCAATCCGCAGAGGCTCGTACTGGCGCTTCAGGTCCAGCATGGGCACCGACAGCCCCACCTGGGGCGCGCGGCGAGATGTGGCGGCTCCGGTCACCAGATTAGATTATCAGCAGTCAAATAAGCGGGATACAACCGTGCTCGCGGCGAAAACTCGGTCCGCCGGTGGTCGCGGCCGGTCCGCGCAAAGTTGAAAACATCCTCGATCTTCGATAATGTTGACACATTGCGGGACTCGACGGCCTCGGCATTTCGGCGCCGCCCCCGCCTAATTGTCGGTTCGTGAAGGTGGCATGCGGTTGCATCCAATCAATCGAGAAAGTAGGAGATCGGCAAATGGAAAACAAGCCGGCACAAAATATTCAGGATACCTTCCTGAACACCGTCCGCAAGGACAAGACTCCCATCACGATTTATCTGGTCAGCGGCGTCAAGCTAACCGGGAAAATCCGCTCCTTCGATAAGTATTCGGTGCTGCTGGAAAATAACAGCCAAGAGCAGCTGATCTTCAAACACGCCATTTCCACGGTGGTGAGCAACCGGAGCGTGATCCATGCCGAGCACCGTCCGGCTGCGGTGCACACCGGAATGGGCCCGGCTCCCGTAGCCATGCCAGCTCCCGCACCAGCCACTGCGGAGCAGCGATAGAGCGCGCGGAGCCTGCGCCGGTGACGGCCGAACGACGCCGGGAAGGCGAATCGGGACTCCGCCCGGAACGCGCGGTTCTGGTTGCAGTGGATTTTGGGGGCGGAGCGCGCGGCAGCCAGCCAAGGGCCGATGGCGCTCGGGGCGCGGGGTCGCGCCCGAAATCCGCAGACATCACTTCCTTTGCAGAGGAAACATGCCCGGCGGCAGAGGCCGAGTCGCCGCGTTTTCTCGCAGGCGCCGCCGCTCAGGCCTCGGCGCTCGCGGCTCCCAGGCTCAACGCGGAAGAGTCTCTCGCCGAGTTCCGCGAACTGGTGGCGAGCGCCGGCGGCGAAGTGGTCGCCGATCTCGTGCAACGGCGGCCTCGTCCCGATCCGGCCACGCTTGTCGGGCAGGGAAAAGTCGAAGAAATTGCCTCCGTCGCTGCATCCACCACGTCCGATCTTGTGCTCTTCGACCGCGATCTGTCGCCCACCCAGCTGCGCAACCTTGAAGCCGCGTTACCGTGCCGCGTGCTCGATCGCACCCAGCTTATTTTGGACATCTTTGCCCGCCACGCGCGAACGCGCGAAGGCCAACTGCAGGTGGAACTGGCACAGCTCCAATATCTTTTGCCCAGGCTCACCGGCCGGGGCAGGGCGATGTCGCAACTGGGAGGCGGCATCGGCACCCGAGGCCCGGGCGAGACGCAGTTGGAAACCGATCGCCGGCGGATTCAGCGCCGCATCGATCATCTGAAATCGGAATTGGAGTCAGTCCGGCGCATTCGCCGTCAGCAGCGCCAGCGGCGCGAGGCGGTCCCGGTGCCCACGGTCGCACTCGTGGGCTATACCAACGCCGGCAAGAGCACGCTCTTCAATCGCCTGACCGGAGCCCAGGCGCTTTCCTCGTCCAAGATGTTTGCCACGCTGGATCCCAAACTGCGCGCCCTTGAGCTGCCCAGCCGCCGCAAAGTCCTCGTCTCCGACACGGTCGGGTTCATTCGCAACTTGCCGCATACGCTGGTGACCAGCTTCCGCGCGACGCTGGAAGAGGTGGAGCAGGCCGAGGTGCTGCTGCATGTTCGGGACGCGGCCTCGGCCTACGGCGCCGAACAGCGGGCCCAGGTAGAAAAAGTTCTCGGCGAACTGGAGGTACTGAACAAGCCCCGGGTCGAAATTCTCAACAAGATCGACCTTTTGCCCGAGCAGGAGCGGCAGGGACTGGCGTCGCGGGGCGGAATCGCCGTCTCGGCCTTAACAGGAGAGGGAATCGGCGGCCTCTTGAAGGCGATTGACCAGGCTCTGCGCTCCGATCCGGTCATCGAGGCGCAATTCCAAGTGCCGCAGCAGGAAGGCGCAGTGCTGGCCGCGCTGGAGGCGGGCACGGTGGTTCACAAAAGGGAATACGAAGGCAACCTGGTCCGGTTTTCGGTGAGCGGCCCGGCCTCGCTGCTGGGGCGGCTGCGGAAATACAGGCTTCGTGATGCTTGAGCGGCGGAGCGATCCAAAAGAGGCCGGAAAATAAGAAGCGGGCAATCGATTTCGGGAGTGGAAGGGCATCCCGAAACCGACCGCCCGCTGGACCCTGAACCGGGTCTAGGTGGTATCCTTAGTCTAGGCTTGTTGGGCGGGAAAGCAAGTCTTTTTTTTCGGAAAATTCCCGATTCGTGACCGCTGTCACACGCCTCCATCCAAAGGATCCCGTCCGCGTTGACCATTGTGTTCTGCCCCTGATACAACAAAGTGTCCTGTTCGCAACAAAGGGTTGAAATCCAAGCCACTCCTGCATGCAAGAAACCTTCAACCAACTCGGGAACCTTCTGCTCGATGCCGTGCCGACCATTCTGCTTTTTATCGTGCTGGTGATCGCCTATCGGGTGCTGATCTACGGCCCGCTGTCCCAGGTCTTCGAAAAGCGGCGCGCCCTGACCGTGGGAGCGGTCGAAAACGCTCACCGGGCGATCGAGCGGGCCGAGGCCAAGGCCGCGGAGTACGTCGAGAGGTTGCGCCGCGCTCGCGCCGAGGCCTACCGGGCCCGTGAGCAACGCTTGCACCAGAGCAACGCAGAATGTGAAACGGCATTGGTTGCTGCCCGAAAGGCAGCCGGTGTGAGCGTCGATGAGGCCAAGGCCGAGCTGGAAGCCGAAGCTGCCAACGCCCGCCAGGCGATTCAGGCGTCGGCCGCGGAACTGGCCGTGCAGGTCGTCCGTGCAGTGTTGCCGCAGCCGGCCGGGGGTTCCCGGTGAGCACTATGAGAGTTCATCGGAGTTCTTCAAGAGCAGTGCTTGTGCTCGCCGGGGCGGTTTTCCTGGCCGCCGCAACCGTCTCGATTTGCGTTCCGGTATGCGCGCAACAGCCTGCTTCCGCGGCTGCCGCCGCGCAAGCCAACGCAAACAACCCATCGCCGGATGTCTCGGAAGAAAAGGCCGAAAAACAGGGCGACAACGCCTTTCGCCACTCGGCGATCATCAAATCGGCGGCACGGATCTTGCACCTGTCGGTGGAGACCACGGCTCGCTCCTTCGAGATCATCAATATTGCGATCGTGGTCATCGCCCTCGGCATTCCGCTCTTTCGTTTTCTGCCCCGCTACCTGCACAATCGCGCTAAGAAACTGAGCGCCGACATAGACTCGGCGCGCCGCCAGGCCGAAGATGCAAATTCGCGGTTGAGTGCAATCGAAGTCAAACTCACCCATCTCGATGAAGAGATCGCGAAGTTCCGATTGGAGCTGGAGGGCGAGACGAAGCAGGACGAAGCTCGCATCCAAGCCGCAATGGAGTCGGAAAAAGCGCGCATCGTCGCCGCGGCCGAGCAGGAGATTGGCGCGGCGGCGGCCCATGCCCGCCGCGGACTGCGTCGCTTTGCCGCCGAACTGGCGATCGATCGGGCCGCCCGGCAGATGAGCATCACCCCCGAGACCGACCGCGCCCTGATTGCCGAGTTCGTCAGCGACGTGACCAAGGGAGGCACGAACTAGATGGCGGCCTTTGTCACCCGCTACGCGCAGGCATTTCTCGATGTGGTCGCGTCGAGAAAGCTCGACACGGCTGCCCTTGCCCGGCAGTGGAGCGATTTTTTGGCTACCTGGGACGGCAGCGCGGAGTTGCGCGAGTTCTTCATCAATCCTGCCATCGCATCGGAACAGAAGATCGCTTTTCTCGACAAGATGAACGCCAAGCTGGGAATGCAGAGGGAGCTTCGCAACCTGATCGCGGTGCTCATCCACAACGACCGCATTGCCGAGGTGCATGAAGTGGTCACGGCCTATCGCAAGGCGTTGCAGGAGAAGCTGGGGATTCAGGAAGCGCAGATCGTGACCGCTCGCGAGCTTGGCAGCCAGGAACGCAGCGATCTCGAGGCGAGAGTCGCTCAATTGGCCGGCTCGCGCATCGAAGCCAGTTTTGAGCTGAATAAGGCGATCGTCGGCGGCGCGGTGGTTCGCATCGGATCGACGGTGTATGACGGTTCGGTTCGCGGACGGCTGGAAAGATTGAAGGAACAGCTGGCAGCGGACAGCTGACAGAAGACAGCTTGCAGCGCCTGCGGAGAAAGTGGTGCTTGCTGGCCAGCTCAAGGAATAGAGAACTGTAAGCTGCCAGCTGTTTGCTGTCAGCTGAGGAAAGCAAATGGCTCAAATCAAGGCAGACGAGATTACGCAGCTCCTGCGCGAGCAGATCGCCAACTACGACGCCAAGGTGCAGGTCGACGAAGTGGGAACCATCACTTCGCTCGGCGACGGCATCGCCCGGATTCACGGACTCGACAAAGTCATGGCCGGAGAGCTGCTCAGCTTTCCCCATGGCGTCTCCGGTTTGGCCCTGAGCCTGGAAGAGGACCAGGTGGGCGCGGTGGTGATGGGCGACTACACCGAAATCCGCGAAGGCGACGAGGTGAAGCGCACCGGCAAGATTCTGAGCGTGCCGGTGGGCGACGCCATGATCGGGCGCGTGGTGAACTCCCTGGGCGAGCCCATCGACGACAAAGGCCCGATCGCGACGACCGCGACCCTGCCCGTAGAACGCCTGGCGCCGGGCATCGTTGACCGCCAGCCGGTGCGCGAACCCATGGCGACGGGCCTGAAGGCCATCGACGCCATGATTCCCATCGGCCGCGGCCAGCGCGAGTTGATCATCGGCGACCGGCAGACCGGCAAAACAGCGGTTCTGCTCGACTCCATCATCAACAACGCCAAGAACGACCTGATTTGCATCTACTGCGCCATCGGCCAGAAGAGATCGTCGATCGCGCAAGTGGTGCAGACGCTCGCCGAAGCCGGCGCCATGGGCCACACGATCGTGGTCGCGGCGTCGGCCTCGGAGCCGGCGCCGATGCTCTATCTCGCGCCCTATGCCGCCTGCGCCATGGGCGAATATTTCCGCGACTCGAGCCGGCACGCGCTGGTGATGTACGACGATCTCTCCAAGCACGCCATGGCCTATCGCGAGATCTCTCTTCTGTTGCGCCGTCCGCCAGGGCGCGAAGCCTATCCGGGCGACGTCTTCTATCTCCACTCGCGGCTGCTCGAGCGCGCCTCCAAGCTCAGCGATAAGCGCGGCGGCGGTTCGCTCACGGCGTTGCCGGTCATCGAGACGCAGGCCGGCGACGTTTCGGCTTACATTCCGACCAACGTTATCTCCATCACCGACGGCCAGATCTTCCTCGAGACCGACCTGTTCAACTCCGGCCAGCGCCCGGCGGTCAACGTCGGCCTGTCGGTGTCGCGCGTGGGCTTTTCGGCGGCGATCAAAGCCACCAAGCAGGTGGGCGCAACGCTCAAGCTCGACCTGGCGCAATATCGCGAGCTGGCGGCCTTCTCGCAGTTCGGCAGCGACCTGGATCCGCTCACGCTCAAGCAGCTCAATCGCGGCAAGCGCCTGAGCGAACTGCTCAAGCAGCCGCAGTTCCATCCGCTCACCTGGCAGCAGCAGGTCACGATTCTCTTCGCCGGCACGCAGGGACACCTGGATGACCTGGATGTCGAAGACATCGTTGCCTTCGAGGCCGGCTTGCATAAGTACTTCGCCGCGGCGCAGGGCCCGCTGATGGCCGACCTCGAGAAGAAAAGGTCGCTCGACGACGATTTGAAGAAACGCCTGAACGAAGCCGTCAAGGAATATAAGACGAATTTCAAATCCGAGCTGGACGCGGCGAAGGCCGACAAGGCAGGGAGCGCGGGCAGCGCCACCGGTTCCGGACCGGCGCCCTCAAGTCGCGATGGCGCTAAGCCCGCGGAAGCAAAGAAGCCCGCGCCGGCAGGGGCCAAAAAGGAGCAGCCGCAGCCGGCGT
>JASHTH010000308.1 GCA_030040655.1 Acidobacteriaceae bacterium
CGGCTGTACGACTCGGCCATTCTCGTCGATAAAACTGGCAAGCTGCTATGGAAGCATCGCAAGATCAACGTGCTGCCGGAGCTGATGACGCCGCCCTATTCGCAGGGACGGCCCGAGGACATCGGCGTGGTGGATACGGAGTTTGGCCGCCTGGCGGTGCTGATCTGCGCCGATACCTTCACCGACGCATACGTGGAACGGCTGAAGGCGCTCAAGCCCGATCTGATGCTGGTGCCTTATGGATGGGCCGCTCCGAACGATCAGTGGCCGCAGCACTCCAAGCTGCTCGAGGATCTGGTGAAGAAGCGCGCGGCCGAGCTGAAATGTCCCATGGCCGGCGTGGACCTGGTGGGTGAGATGACGCACGGGCCATGGGCGGGCCAGACCTACGGCGGGTCGAGCTTTGTGGCCGATGCCAACGGAAAGATTCTGCTGACGGCGCGCGATCGCGACACCGATCTGCGCGCGATCGACCTGGCGATCGGATCGAAAAGGAACTGATAACTACCGGCTCCTGTCGCTAGCCTGAATCGCCCGAATCTTTCTGGCGTAGTGTCCGGTGAGCGCGTTCCAGCGAATGATGGCCATCTCTTTGAGCATCTTGACGCCGTCCTTCAGGTAGCGCATGCGCGTGCGCTCGTCGTGCGCCCAGGTCACGGGCACCTCTTTCACGTGGTAGCCGCGCTTGAGGGCGATGAAGAGAATCTCGGGATCGAAGCCCCAGCCCTCGATGGTCTGAAGCTGGAAGACGGTCTGTGCGGCGTCGCGCGTGAAAGCTTTGAAGCCGCACTGCGTGTCGGCGAAGGGAAGGCCCATGACCAGGCGGGTGACGAAGTTGAAGCAGCGGCCGAAGAACTGGCGATACAGGGGTTGGCGGTGGGTTTGCCGGCCGCTCTCGAGCCAGCGCGAGCCGATGGCGATGTCAGCGCCGGCGGCGATGGCGTCAAAAAGCCGGTCTGCCTCTTCTATGGGAGCGGAGAGATCGGAGTCGGTGAACATCAAAATGCCGGCCTGCGCCGCCAGCATGCCGGCGCGCACGCTATAGCCTTTGCCGCGGTTGCTGGGATTCTCGATGAGCCGGACTTCGGGCGACTGCTGGGCGAACTCGCGGACGACAGCGGCGGTGCCGTCGGTCGAGCCATCATTGACCACGATGACCTCCGCGCTCCAGCCCCGCGAGCGCAGGCAATCCAGCACCCTGCGCAGAGTGGCCGGGATGCGCGCGCTCTCGTTATAGGCAGGGATCACGATGCTGTAGGTCGGATTCTGTGTCACGCCGGCAATCACCGCCCCAGCGGGCTGCAAACTCGCCATCGGGGCTCAAGGGGAAGACTCTGGCCATGATAACCCGGCGCGCCGAGGCGGGCGGGCACTGGCGGCAGGCGGGACCTCTTCCGCCAACTTGCTGAAGCGAAAGAACAATTCTCCACAATCCCTCTCTCTTTTTCCAGCCTTGCGGCATCGAATCCGGTTATGCTGTCTGCGGAGGCCTAGCGGAAATGACAAAGGCAGACCTGGTGGAGAAGGTAACCCGGTTGGGCGACCTGACTCGCCGTGACGGTGAGGTCATTGTGGAAACCATCTTCGAGTCGGTGATCGGGGCGCTGCAAAAGGGCGACAAAATCGAGATTCGCGGCTTCGGATCGTTCCGCATCCGCCAGCGGAATCCACGCATCGGACGGAATCCCAAAACCGGAGAACGAGTTGAGGTTCCCGCCAAGCGTGTGCCCTACTTCAAGCCCTCAAAAGAGCTGCGCGATCTGGTGAACCCGCAGGAAAACGCGAAAACGCCGGAATCCACGGCAGCACCTACACATCCCGAACATTGAATCGACAGCCCCCAGAAGACTTTCTTGACTCCCAGTCAAAACTTGCAGCATTAGACTGAGCTTCCATAGGAGGCAAAGATCGAACGTGGGCGCGAGGCCACCTTGGGGCTGGGGCGTCAGTGCGCCGGACGGATGCCGATGACGCTCATCATTCGCCCGGTACGGCCGCGCGAGGCGCGATGGGAAAAGAAAAGCTGCGGGTGGCAACTTGTGCAGCCGCCCACCACACGGATGGAGCGCGGCGGCACGCCGGAGGCCAGCAGTTGGCGCCGGTTGGCTTCAACCAGGTCCAGATGAAGGCGATGTGGCTCCACGCCGTGGCCGGGCGCGCGCTGGTTGAGAAAGATCGCCGGATAGCGGGCGCGCACCGGATTGGTTGCTTCGATCTCAACGAACAACTCGCGCGCATAGGAAAACTGCGAATCGAACGCCGACAGCACCTCTTCGCCCACGGGATAGCAGCATAAGCGGATACAGGGACCGATGGCGGCCAGTAAATCCTCGGGGCGACTGCCGAACTCGAGGCGCATGCGTCCGATGCCGGATTCGACAATGCGGTGGACAGTTCCACGCCAGCCGGCATGGAAGGCGGCGACAACCCGACGCCGGCGGTCGGCGACCAATACTGGAGTGCAATCGGCCGTTTGAACGCCCAGGAGGTTGCCGGGATCGGCCGTCATCAGCCCGTCGGCTTTGGGCAAGGGAATGCAACCGGCATCCGCGCGGCGAACCACGACGACGAGGTTCGAGTGGATTTGGCGGAGGGTTGCAATCGGCGTATCGGCTGACCCGGAGATGGCTTCAGCCATCAAGGCTCGATTCCGACGCACGACCTCGGGGTCGTCTTCTCGCGTAAATCCCAGATTCAGCTCGCCTTGTGGGCCGTCTACCGCGTAGGTCCGACTGCTGCCCCCAATGCGGGTGCTAAAACCGTGCCAGAGCCAGTCGATCTTCTCCCAACCTGGCGTTCGGAACCAATGGACGCCGTTTGCGGTGATCTCGGAGCCCGTCAACGGCTTGCAGGGACCGGCCGGTTCGTGCGGCGTCAACTGCTTCAACGCCTCAGACCGCGCCTGTTGCAGGGTTCGGCCATGGCGTGGGCGGGCTTGGGCGAGCCCAGCCCGGCCCAGCAGGTCGTCCAGCAAACGAACCTCGGATCCTGCACTTGGATTGGGCGGCGACATGGCTCCATCGATTGTAGAAGGCGACGGCGCTTGGCGCGAGATGAGCCTATGGGCCTGCCTTCCGGCAGGCCCGCTCGAGAGGCATCAAAATGGAAGGGGTCCAGGGGGGGTTAAGGGAGGGGTCCGTGAATGGACCTGCAAGAAGGGATTGTTACCTTTCTTGGGAGGTTGGCAATTCGGGGAAGCCTCTGCTTGTTACTTAATCAGATGCGAGAAGCCGGAGAAGGTTGCTCCCGTGGATGTCCGGCTTCAAGAAAAATTTCCACATTTTTCTTCCCCTAGGGCTGGACTTGCCCTTAATTCAGTGCAATGCCGCCTTTGCCGCCTGCGGTTGTGCTCCTAGGTCGGCCCATCGACCCAAGCCCACCTAATTCCTGGGGTCGTTTTCGGGCTTTCCCGCAGCGCTTTCTCCCGAGAACGGCCAGTTCTTGTCCAGCAGAAGTTCCTTCTCGCGTTGTGCAGCGGGCACATGATCGATTTTCAGGTTTTCGAAAAAGTGCACGCCCGTCTTTCCTGCCGTGGCGATGTCGATGTCGCCGTCCTTGTCCAGATCCTCGGTGACGAACTGCGTTCCCGCCCCGGCCGTGCCGTTCACCGAAATCGCGTAGCGCGTGAAGGTACCGGTTTTGCGATCGATCTTGTAGTAGTAGATGGCCAGCGGATCGTAGGAGCCGGGATCGTTGCCATCGTGGCCGCGATAGCGCTTGCCCGCGAGCAGCTCCGGCTCGCCGTCGCCGTCGAGATCGACCAGCTTGAGCGCGTGCACCTGCGAGATGGATTCGTCGATGGTGTGCTTGATCCAGTGGCGCTGGCCCTGCGCGTCCACCTGCTGCTCCAGCCAGTAGATTCCGTAGTCGTGGCCCTGGCCGTAAATGATGTCCATCTTGCCGTCGTTGTTCACGTCGTAGCCGATGATGGGAAAGCCGGCGTCCTGAAGATCCCAGTCCTTGTGCCACTCCCACTGGTCCTTGTCGGCGTCGATCTGCCGGAACCAGCCGAAGGGCGTAAGGATGTCGGCTTTGCCGTCGCCGTCGATATCGGCCACGCCGATGCCGTGGCCGTCCTCGGCGCGCCCACCCACGTGGTGCACCTTGGGTTCGGGGCCGGAGAAGTCGATCCACAGCACACCTTCATGGCCGTAGTGGCCGAAGATGAGATCGGGCTGGCCGTCGCCGTTGATGTCGGCCATCCAGCCGCCTTCGGTGTCGCGGCTATCGGTGATGAAGTGGCGCTTCCATTCCGCGCCGAGCTTGCCAGGGTTCTCGTACCAATAGATGCCGTTCGTCATCCAACCGGCCGTCACCACATCGGGCTTTCCGTCGTGGTTCACGTCGATCGTCCACTCGCCGCAATCGGAGACGAACTCGTCCTGCGTGAAGACGGTGCGGTACTGATGGCGTTTCCATTCGCCGCCTTTGGGGCCGGGATTCTCATACCAGTAGGCGCCGCTGAGCAGATCGTCGTAGCCGTCGCCATTCATGTCCATGGTGGTGATGCCTTCGGCGTGATCGGCGCCCAATCGATGGACAAAGAAGGTGGCCTGTTCGACGCCGCCGGGCCCCGCGCCGCGCGTGGTGCGGCTGGAATAGTCGGGCCGCTGCGCTATTCCGTAACTTGCCGCGAATGCGAAGGCAAGACCGCAGCAGACCGCATAGGACTCGAATTTGGAAGAAGGATTGCGCATCGCTAATTCAACTCCCGTACCCAGATATTTCTGAAACTGATGGGCTCGCTCTTGTCGCCGTGCGCCTGCAGCTTGATGGGCGCCGAGTCGAACGCCTTGTAGAAAGGCTTGCCGATGTAGAGCGTCTGTCCCTGCAATTGGAAGTGATTCTGCACCAGCACGCCGTTGAAGAAGACGGTAGCGTAGGCAGGCGTCTTTACCGAGCCGTCCTCATGAAAAGTGGGAGCGGTCCACACCACGTCATACGTTTGCCACTCACCCGGCGGGCGATTGGGATTGACCAGCGGAGCACTCTGCTTGTAAATGCTCGCCGCCTGCCCGTTCACGTAGGTGGTGTTGTTGTAGGAGTCGAGCACCTGCAGTTCGTAGCCGTCGTCGCCGGGCCCGGTCGACGCCAGAAAGACGCCGCTGTTGCCGCGGGCCTGGCCGCTGCCGGTAATGTTGGCGGGAATCTGGAACTCGAGGTGAAGCTGGTAGTCCTTGAACTTGCGCCTGGTTTCGATATTGCCCGCCATTTTGGCTACGGTCACGATGCCGTCGTGCACGATCCATTGCGCCGGTGAGTGATCCTGCGCCGACACCCACTCGTCTAAATTCTTGCCGTCGAAGAGAATGATGGCGTCCGATGGAGGAGCGCCGCAGGTCGCGCCCGGCGTGACGATCTTGGGTACCGGCGACCAGACTTCGGTGTCTTCCGGCTTGGGCTTGGATTGCTCCTGGGCGACGAGCGAAGCGGTGATGAATGCCAAAGTCAACAACGCGAGGAAGCGAAGGTGCCGGGGAGAGCCTGTTCTCATGCGATGGATTTCCTTTCCATGCCTTTATACATCCGCCGGTTCGTGCGCCGGCAAAAATGGCGCCGGGTTAGCCTGGAGGACACAGGCTTCAGCGTGGAGGGTACGGCCTCCAAGCCGTGAATCGATTGCTCCAAGATCCCCGAGAGCTTTATTGAGTCCTGCAAAACAAATGTCCTGTTCGCGAAAAAGGGGACAACCGCAGATCCCTCGACTGCGTTCCGCTCTGCGGGACTTCGCTCGGGATGACAGGCGGAGATCATTTATGCAGCGCTCAATAGCCCCTGAGGAAACCTGATCAGCAAACGCAAACTCAAGCCGAAGCCGGCGGCCGCGCGAACTTCTCGACAAAATGTGTAATCAATCCCACCGGAAGCAAGCGAACGAGCTGCGAAGTGAACTTTCCGCCAATATAGGGAATGACGACGCGCCGGCCGCGCGCGAGGCCCGCGACGCCGTGGCGCGCAACCCCCTCGGCGGACTGCATCGAACGCGTGACGAGGTTTCCGGTGCCGGCCACCGCGGAGAACTCGCTTTGCGTCGGTCCCGGGCAAAGAGCCGTGACCTTGACGCCGAAGCGCGCGACCTCCGCGGCCAGACCCAGCGCAAAGAAGCGATCGAAGACCTTTGTGGCTGCGTAGGTGGAGAGATAGGGCAACGGCTGATAGCTCGCCGTGGACGACACCACCAGCACCCATCCGCGCCGCCGCTCGACCATGCGCGGAATGAAGAGCCGCGACAGCCGCACCATGGCTTCGCAGTTCACGCGGACCTGGCTGAGCTGCTGCTCGAAGCGGCTCGTTGCAAAGGCGCCGTACTGGCCGAAACCGGCATTGTTGATAAGAATGTCGATGGCGAGGCCTGCGCCTTCGGTGGCATCGTAGATCTGCTCCGGAGCGGAGGGATCGTTCAGATCCGCAACCACGACGCGGACCTCGGTCCCCTTTGCGGTCAACTCGTCGGCCAGCGCGTCGAGCCGCTCCCTGCGCCGCGCGGTGAGAACCAGCCTGGCGCCGTGCGCGGCCAACTCGCGCGCCAGCGCCGCGCCGATTCCCGCGCTGGCTCCCGTCACCAGCGCCCATTTGCCGCTGAAGTCGCGCGTGCTCGCCATGGAAGAAACTATCTTACCCGTGCAGAGCATTTTTCAAGAAAGATTCGTAGCGATCGCGCGCCGGATTCGGCGGCCCTCGTCGTTGCGCGCAACATCCTCACTGCGATATTCTTTCCTCGTTCAGCAGAAGCCATCTCTCGCCACGTTGCGGTCCTGCATTGCGCGCCAAGGCCTGGCAGGTGAACCTGCGATTGTTCCTCCTGATCGGCCCATTTCGCGCCGGCCTTGTAAACCACGATGACGTCAGCGCTTTCCTCCATTACTGCCGGCGAGATCGGCAATCTTGTTCTTGCCATTCTCGCCTTCATTCCGGCTGCAGTCTGCACCGGCTATCTCGCTGCCTGGTGCGTCAACCTCTTCGGCTTTCGTGAGCGTTCGGCTCTCGAGCGCCTGGCATGGAGCGTGCCGCTTTCGCTCGGACTCTCCACCATCGCGTCGGTTCTTCTGAGCCGATTCTTTTCGCTTGGCGTTGCTTCCGCGGTGTTTGCCGCGTGCGCGGCGGCGTGGATCGCGCTGGTGACATGGGAAGGGTTGCGCCGGCGCGGAGATGCGGCACCAAAGCGTGCCGGCCGGAGCCCGTTTACCGCGTGGACATTGGCTCTTGCCACGGCGTGGGCGGCCGTCGTCATTCTTTCGCTCGTCGACTTCGTCCGGGGCCAACGGCTCTATATGAGCGCGACGGTGTGGGACCTTTCCTTTCGCGTGGGCTGGGTGGAAAGCGTGCTGCGCACCGGCGTGCCGCCGCTCAATCCCCTCTATCTGTTTCATCATCCCGCTACCATGCGCACGTATTACTTCCATTACGTGCTCTGCGCGGCAGTGGCGCGCATGGCTCATTTGCCCGCGCGCGCCGCCTTCAACGCGAGCTGCGTCTGGTCGGGCTATGCGCTGGTGGCGCTGATTGCGCTGTACCTCAAATACTTCCTCAACGCCGGTGCGCGGCTGGGCCGGCAGTTGCTCATGGCCGTTGCGCTGCTGCTGGTCACAGGTCTCGATCTCGGGGTCGTGCTCTGGGCGCGGCTCGTGGACGGGCGTCCCTTCCCTCCCGATCTCGAGTGGTGGTCCGCGGGCGAGATCACGAGCTGGTGCGATTCGCTGCTTTGGGTGCCGCATCACGTCCTCGCCATGCTCTGCTGCATGTTCGCGCTGCTGGTGGCGTGGATGGATGCGCGGGCGATCCGTGCGCGCCACCTGGGCACCACGATTCTCATCGCCTGCTCCCTGGCGGCGGCCTTCGGGCTCTCGGTCTACGTCGCGTTCGCGTTTTTCGTGATCGCCGTTGCGTGGGGCGCGTGGCTCTTGCTCGTCGAGCGCAACCCGCGTCCGGCGCTGCGCCTCGCGCCGGGCGGCGTGGGCGCGGCAGTGCTGCTTGTGCCCTACCTGTGGGAGCTCACCCACACCGAATCGTGGATACGGGGCGGCTCGGTCTTCGGCTTCGCAGTGCGCGAGATGTTCGATCCTGGCAGGTTGCTGGCATGGGCGCCTCTTCGGCACATGGCGGAGACGCACTCCTTCAGGGCGAGGAACTTCGCGAATCTGATTCTGCTGGGGCCCGGCTACGTGGTCGAGATGGGCTTCCTTCTCGTGGTGCTGCTCATCTATCTTGTCCCCGCGTGGCGCGGCCGCCGGCCGCTCTCGCCGGCGGAGCGGTCTCTGGTGTTTCTTTCCACAGCCACGTTCGTGCTCATCACCTTCGTCCGCTCCTGGGTCTCTCAGACCAACGACCTCGGCTGGCGTGGCGCGCTTTTCCTCCAGTTCTGCACGTTGCTGCTCGCGTCCGATCTTTGCCTGCGCTGGCTGCGCCCGGGCCACGCTTCCGATGGCTCCGGCGAGACGAATCCGCCCCCGGAGTCGCCGCGCTGGCTGCGCGGCATCGCGTTCGCTGCCATCGTTATCGGCATCGCCGGCACGGTTTTCCAGTTATCGATGCTGCGCTTGGCTCTCACGCTCAACCAGAAGCCGCTTGCCGCCGGGCAAAGCCTCGACACGGACCGCCTCTCGCACACGGCGTTCATCTCAGCGGTCGGGTATGCGGAGCTTAACCGCCGCATTGCGCGTGACTCCGTGGTGCAAGCCGACCCTTTGCGACGCGACGACTTCATCCACACCCCCGATATGCTCGACATCGGCCACCAGACCGCGATCTACAGCAGCGTCGAGCTCGAGTGCGGCTCACAATGGGGCGGCGATCCGGCCGGGTGCCCGCTCATGGCCGCTGAGATCGGGCCGCTCTTCGAGGACGCGAGCGCCACGCAGGCGCGCGCCGTCTGCGCGCGCTACGGCATCGGATATCTCGTCACGCGCATCTACGATCCGGCATGGAACGACAAGAACGGATGGGTGTGGAACCTGAAGCCAGTGGTCGCCGACCCGGATTTTCGCGCGCTCGATTGCCGCGCGGAGAACGAACTCAGGTGACGGCGGATTATTTGCCGCGAGCGGATTTGGGTTTTGCCGTTGCCGCGCGTCTGGCTGGAGGCCTGTTCTTTCCGGTCTTCTGATTCTTTTCGACACGCAGCTTCCACGCCGTCTGCAGCGCGCCGTGCAAGACGTCTTCGGTGGCCTGCGCCAGGCAAATGTGCGTCGCGCCGCTTCTGCCCCAGCCGCCATGGATGGAAAGAAAGACGCCGGGTTGCTCCTCCACGAAAGCCTGCTGGTGATCCGGCGTGAGCATCAGGTTGCCGTAGCCCTGCGCCACCGAAGCCAGCGTAGCGAAGATGCGCCCGCCGACACGGAAGTCCACTGCGCCCATGTGCGAGCCCTCTTCGGCCCCGGGAAAGCTGAGGGCGAT
>JASHTH010000309.1 GCA_030040655.1 Acidobacteriaceae bacterium
CCGTAGTCGGTCTGGTAGCGATTCAAAAGGCCGCGCTCGTTTCCCGCGCCGATGCCGAGCCGCCAGTGGTTGGTGAGCGTCGCATCCTGCTGGCTGCCGTACCAGTCGCCGTTCAGGCCGTTGAAGCTGCGGTGAAAGGTATCGAGAAAGCTGTTGCGCGTGCCGTTGTCGGTGAGCTTGCCGGTAAACATGGTGCCGCCGGTGATCCACGAGTTGTAGGAACTGCCCGAATCGGCAACGACCTGGTTGGTCGAGTTTTCGTTGCGCAGGCCGACGATGGTGTTGTTCTGCGCGTTGGGGCCGAGGTGCAGCGCCGTCGCGCAACCCTCCACATCGCCGCCGGTGAAGGTGTTGCCGTCGCCCTGCTGCAGATTGATGCCGTAGGTGCCGGCGATGGGATTGCCGCCGCTGGTGGGGCAATCGATGTGCAGACGCACGAAGGTGCTGGCGTTCATCCAATCGGTGGTCGCGGGATTTGAGATCTGGTGCCCGATGGCGTTGACCGCGGTTGCGAAGCCGCTGAATTCATTGTCGAGAAAAGTGCCGCCGGTGTAATTGCCGGTGCCGTCGAGCGTCATGGCTGTCTGGTTGGAGTTGCCGAGAAAGTAGAGGCTTTCGAGATCCAGCTCCTGGGTGCGGTACGCGACCAGGTCCTGCGCTGTGGCGCTGGTCGATCCGGTGGTGTTGAGGACGACGTTGTCGAGATGAAAGCCCAGCGTGTCGGTCGCATAGGTGGGGTCGCCGACCTGCAGCATCGCTGCCGAGCCGGTGTAGGCCAGGGCCGTGCCGCCGATGCTGCCGTTGGCCGCGGTGCCGCCGCGTAGGGCGCAGCCGCGCAGCGAGACGTTGCGCGTGCCCGCAGTGACGACGATCTGGTTCGCCGTCGCAATCGTCGCGCAGGGCAGAAGCACCGTGGCATTGCCGGTGGAGATGGTCAGGTTCGAGCCCATCATCTGCGTGCCGGTGAAGTTGCGCGCGTCGCACGTCCCGCCGTTGGTCGCACTCAACGCGCTTAGGCAAGCCCCAAGCTTCGCGCCGAAATCCGCGCCGGGGAACTGGTCGACGGCGTAGACGGAGCCCAGCTTGCCGTTCATCACCAGCGCCGGATAGGTCCCGGCGCCGCTGGGCAACCTGCCTCCGCCTCCGCCGACTTGCGAGCCGTAACTCTGCGAATCGGTTGCATTCCACACCGTGAAACCGCCGTTGCCGTTGAGGAGATTGCCGCCGAAAAAGCTCATCGATTGCCCGGCGATAAGATTTACCGGCGCAGCGGTGTCCCATATGCCGGCAACGTTGAGGCTCGCCGTCGTGGTTGACGAGCAGCCCACCCCGCCGTAGGTGACGGTGATCGTGCCGATGGAGCCGTTGCTATTGACGCTGGCATTGGCCTGCGCCGTGCAAGCGCCGCTGAAGGCGACGGGGATGGTTGCGCCGTAGGGATCGAAGCCGAGGCCGTCTTCGGGCCCGACCGTTACGCCGGTGACGGCGCCGCCCGCTGCCGTGACGGTGAGGTTTGGCTGCACCAAGTTCCATGTTGGCGAGACGAGCGCGTTGCGCGCGGTCCATCCCTGCGCGGTGGTTGGCAGATTCAGGATGAGGCCGGTGGGCGGCTCGGCGGTGGCGGAGGAGTTGCCGGCCTGGGCGACGACGTTGTCGAGCACGTTGTTCGAACCGACTTCGGCGGTGAAGCCGTGTGCGGCCTGAATGGTAATGTTCTGCCAGCGGTTCGAGTCGGCAGTGAGGCCGGCCGGCGGCGCGACCGGCAAAGCCGGAATGGTAATGCCGGTGTTCAGGCCGCGGATGTCGATGTTGCGAAAGTCGCTCCACTGCGGCCACTGCGCGAGATAGAAACCGCACGTGTGCGTTGAGTGAGCGCCCGGGTATTGCGCCAGCGGGTCGGCGCCGGTGGTGGCGATCTCGACGTTCTCGATTTCGGCAACGCGCAGGCCGTTGCCGCCCAGGCCGGTGGCGGCCGGCATGGCGATGGCGCAATTGCCCAGCGCGTAGGCAGCGCCGGTTCCCAATGTGCCGGTGAGGCCGTTGCCGCCGGGCGAAAAGATGGAGTTGTTTTCCAGCAGTCGGCTCACGGCGCAGCTTCCCGCCGCGGCGCGTCCCTCGGCCGGCGAGCAGGAGACATCCAGGCTCTGGTCGACGTAGATGGTGAGGTCGTGAAGGCGAGTATAGGCCAGCAGATTGGTCGCATCGGGCGCGGAGGCGAGCACGTCCTGGCCGGGAAAGCCCAGGAGCGCGGAGACCTGCTTGCCCAGGCCTCCGATCGACTCGCCGCGCCAGCTCAGCGTCTGCGTCTTGCATGTACCCTGCGGGAGCAGGAGGGCGACGCTGTGCGCGTTGGCGTAGTTGAGCGCGGCCTGCAGCGCGTTGGTGTCGTCGGTCGCGCCGTCGCAGACGGCGCCAAACTCCTTTACGCTACGCGCCTGTGCCTCGGAGCCGTTGGGGCGAAGGTCGAGCACGTAAAGGCCGTTGGGGTTGGTGAAGGCATCGGTGCCCGTGTACGTGGGTGGAATCTCGAGCGCGCCCGATGTGCCCGCGGCGTTCATCGCCGCCTGTAGCGTGGTCTGCGAGGTGCCCGCGAGCGGCGACTCGACGCCGTTCACCGCAGGCACCAGCAGCGGGCCGGTCATCGTGCCGCCGGTGATCGGGACCTCCATGTTGAAGGTGGTGTCGACGTAATGTTTGTCTGCGGCTTCGAGCGGCTGCGTGGGGTCGCAGCAAAGATAAAGCGGCCCGGTGAGAGTACCGCCTGAAGCCGTAAGCAGGCTGCCCTCGAGCTGTGCGATCGCCTGATCGACATAGGCCTTGCTCACCGCCTGCACGGCTTGCGCCGCCGGCAGCACCACCGAGCGCACTTGGCCGATGGAGGCCTGCGTGGCGGCGGGAACCACCCAGTATTCGGTATTCGTCGATCCGTCGCTCATGGCGTAGACGGCGGTGTAGTAAAGGCCGGCGGGTGTGGCGCCCAGATTGGGCGCCAGATTCACGCTGACAAAGCCGTCGGCGCCGATGGCGACATCGAGGCTGCCTGCCGCCACGGCCTGGTTGCTCGCCGTGGTGAAAGACGGCCAGGAAATATGAAGCGTTCCCGCGCCGGGCTGGCCGTTGGCCAGATACACCGTGCCCTGCACTGTGGTGGTGGTCACCTGGGCCGCGGCGATGAGAGCCGGCAAAAACGCCAGGACGCACCAAGCCAGGCCTCGCGCGAGGCGCAACAGTTTCATTTGGTTGAGATTCATCTGCGTCTCTTTCTCGTTCCCGGATGTTTCCTTGCGGCAAGGACGCGGCCGGCCTTCGGCCTGCATCGCGTCGCGCTGCCAGCACTTCTACAGCGGCACAAGGGCTGTAGTACCGATCTAAGTCCCATCGCCGCTCGCGTTCTTCGGCTCCGATGCGTCTGCGGGGAATGAAGCTTCCGGCTCGCGCGTGCTGCGCTCTTCCTCCTGCGACCACTCGTCGGCCTCGGGCGGGCATTGCGGATCGGAGGCCAGATCGAGCGCGAGGCTATGCCCGCGTTTGCCTTTCCCCTTGGCTTTGTTCTTCTTTTTCTTCTTTTCGACTAGCGAGACCATGATTCTTGCGCTGTTGGAATTGCCTTCGAGAGCACTGTTCACCAACGACTGGGCAAGCTGCTCGCTTTGTTCGCGCACCTTTTGCCTCACCGCGTGCCGCAGTTGTTCGTACGCATTTTCGGCGGCATCTCCATTCGCATTCTCGGCATTCGCCTGTTCCTGCGGTTGTTGCGGCTCCGGCGACAGAAGCTCCTTCCGCACTCTTTTTTTCATGGTCCGCCGTTCCCGCCTTGCGTGTGTGCAGTCATCGTTTGGCCCCAAGAAAAAGGGGCAACTCCGCGAGGAATTGCCCCGACGCCACCCGAGATGGTTTCCGCTCAAGCCCGCCGATCGATCTCTGCCCCTGCGCGGCTACCGCGCACCGGCAAATAGGTCGAGGAGGCTCTTCCGGTCGATAGACTGCCGAAGAATGGAACCAGCTTAGCGGATCGCTTAGAAATGCTCTGCAAACGAATCGGCGGGCGAACGCGCCGTCTTTTCAGCCGCTTATGAAATCACATACCCTGCGCGTCTCTTGACAAGGCGATCCTGTACCGCACGTCGTCGGAATGCTCTACCATATCCCGGTGACGCAACATCCCATCCAGTCGCCCACGCTGCTTGTCCACGGCGGCGCATGGGCCATTCCCGCCGAGATGGCCGAAGCGCACGAGACCGGCGTGCGCAGAGCGTTGGAGGCGGGGTTCGAGATCCTCGCGCGCGCCGGTGCGGCGCTCGATGCCGTCGAGGCTGCCGTGACCATCCTGGAGGACGACCCGGCCTTCGACGCCGGCCGCGGCAGCTTTCTCACCAGCGACGGGCGCGTACAGCTCGATGCGCTGCTGATGGACGGCGGGCGCATGAAAGCCGGCGGCGTGGCCTGCGTGGAGCGGCTGCGCAACCCCATCCGCGCGGCAAGGCTGGTGCTCGA
>JASHTH010000310.1 GCA_030040655.1 Acidobacteriaceae bacterium
CTGGCGTCCGGCTCTTCGAAAGACTTGCTAGGGCTTGCCAGGAATCGCTTCGGAGCCGGCTGCCGCGGAAGCACCCAGCAGACCGGCCTTGGACCGCGCGCGATTCGGCGCCCGCAGGAATGCCTCTTTGAACGCCGCTTCCGCTGCCGACGGCTGACCCTCCTTCATGAGGACTTCGCCGAACAGTTCGTACGAAGGCTTCTCCGGGTGGGGCGGACCAAAAGCGTAGGGCAAGTCTCTTTCAGCGGCTGCGGCTTTCCCGGCGACGGCAGCCGCGTCGGCGAGTTGGCCTTCCGCCTCCAGGGCGACTGCCTCGACCTGTTCCCGTTCGATCGCAGGCGCCAGCCGTTCGGGTTCGTTCGCAGGAACCCCTTTGCGGTCCAGCAGCGCCTTGACCCGCGGCAGCAGGGCATCCATCGCCGCCAGCGATTGGCGTGCCGCCGCAGCATCGCCCCGTTGCGCTTGGGAGAATCCATTGCGATACGCCTGGTCGAATAGAGCAAACGGTCCGTCGCCGGCATCGATCGTCCATTGGCTCACTTCCCCGCTCCAATCGGCGGTATCGATCACGTAGCGCGTCTGCATCTGGATGAAGGACAGCAAAGCGGCATCGTCGGGATCAACGACGTCCCGTGCCTTTGCAGCCTGTCCCGCCTGCGCCGCCTGCTCGCGGCATCCGGCCACAATGCGTTTCGCCTTTTCCGGCTGCCCCGTTTCGAGATATCCGTATTCCAGCCAGTAGTTGTAGTGTCCGCAGTGGGTGGGCGGCTTGCCCGCGGCCGCGCGATCTCGATTGCCAACGCCAACCGCCGCCTCGTTGGCGCGCACCACGTCGTCCCACATTCCCAACGCCAAGAAGATGTGAGAGGTCATGTGCTGCGCATGCGCGGCTTGCGGGGCGATCCGGGAATAGGCTTCGGCGGCCGGCAGCGCCAACGGCGCGTGAATCGGATCGTCGCAGGAGTGGATCAGGTAGTGGGCCAATCCCGGATGGTGGGGATGCTGGTAAAAGAGCGGCATCAGAACCGCCGCCGCGCGCATGTAGATTCGCTCGTCGCGGACACCTTCAGCCGTCCCCAAAAGCGCCAGCGCATAGAACGCCGCGGCATCGACGTCGTCAGGATACCTGGCGCGCAGCCGCTCCATCGCGTCGGCATAGGCAAGGTCGCGTGCCTGCTTGGTTCCTTCTCCGTAGAGGATTTCGACCGAGCGCAGATAATCCTTCTCGCGCTCTGTGGGCGCTTTCTTCAGTCGGGCCTGGAGCGTCGGCCCCAGGCGATTCAAGACTGCCAGCGCGGCCGGCCGGTCCTGCTCATTCCAAACCGCGTGATTGAACGTCATGGCTTCGCCCCAGTAGGCCATGGCGAAATCCGGATCGATCGCCTCGGCTTTGCGGAAATCCTGAACGGCGAATTCGTATTCGAAATTGTGCAGTTGGGCCAATCCATGCAGGAACGGCTCCTGCGCGGCCGAGGCTCCGGAATTGACAAACGAAACCTCGCCGGCGCCGCTCTGGGCGCGGGCCGCCGTAAGAGAAGCCAGAAGTAGAATGGCGCACGCCAACCTGCATTCGCGTGAAAGCTTCATCTTGCAGCCTCTTCTGCAGGCGGACCGACGTGGGGAATCAGGCTGCAGGGCTTTCGGAACCAAGGGAATGGAAAGGCCAGCCGCGCAGCCATAAAAGTGAAGGAAAAAGCCAAACGACCTTGTCGTCCTGAGCGACCCGACACGGAATGGAGCGAAGTGGAGGGGAGTGGAAGGATCTGCGGTTGTCGTTTCGAAAGCAGCCATGGCTTAGGCACGGAAAACTCATGTGTTTTCGAGAGAGATTGCAGCTATTTCCCGTCGTCGGCTGCCGCATTCGCCGGCGGCGTGCTCATGGGCAGGCGCACGATGAACCGCGTATCGCCAGACTTAGACTCCACATCGATTATGCCGCCAAACTTCTGCGTCACGATGCGATGAACGATCTCCAGGCCGAGGCCCGTGCCATGGCCCTGCGGTTTGGTGGTGAAGAAGGCCTCGAAGATGTGCGGCCTTACCTCGGGAGGAATGCCCGCTCCGTGGTCGGCGATGCTGACCGCGATCGATCCGGCTCCGTGGTTGCTCTCCGCTCCCGGCGCTTCGGTCCAAGTGGAAACTTCGATCTGCGAATTCGGCGGCGAAGCGTCGATGGCGTTGTCGATCAGGTTCGTCCAGACCTGGCTGAGCGCCGATCCGCGGGTGAAGATGGTAGCCGGAGACGCCTCGAACCGTTTCTCCACCGAGACCTGCTTGATGCGCAACTTGTGCCCGAGCAGCGTGAGCGTGCTCTGCAGGCTGTCGTGAACGTTGACTTCCCGCGGGGCCGACTTATCGTCGTAGGCGAATTTCTTCACGGCCATCACCAGATCGGAGACGCGGGAAATCGCTTCCTCGATGGAGCATACCAGCGAGACGCTCGACACCAGCGCGCCCAGCCAGTTGAGCGCGTCGGAGAAATTGCCGTTCTCGAAGGCCTCGCGGGCGCAATCGAGCTGCTGCTGCGTAAAGCCCACCTCGACCAGCGCCGGCGCGAGCGAGAAGGCGTTTTCCACGCCGGCCGATTCCAGCCACGTCGCCATGGACTCCTCGGCATCGGATTGTTCGATGGAGCTGAGCGCAGGCAACCGGCAACTGTGCATGGCCTGCTCCAGCAGCATGTGCATGCAATCGAGCTGCGGCTGGGTCTTGGGCTTGCCGGCCGAGCGCAGGCTGAGCTCCTGCAGGCGCTTGAGGTTCTCGCGCAGTTGCGAGGCGGCGCGCTTGGCCGCGGCGCCGGGGTTGTTCAGCTCGTGCATCAGGCCGGCGGCCAGGGTGCCCAGAGAGACCAGTTTTTCGCGATGGATGGCCTCCGCCTGGTAGGCCTGGATGCGCTGCGCCATGTTGGCGAGAGCTACCTTGCGCACCGCCGGACAGCAAGCCATCATCGACCAGAAGCTCTCCTCGGAGAAACGCAGAAGGCGAGAATCTACGACGGCAGAGATCTTGAATCCCGACTGCGACCGGCCCATGAGCAGCGGTGTCTCGCCAAACCCTTCGCCGGCCTTGGCGCTACCGACCGTCGTCCAGGTTCCATCGGCTTCGGAACGGTCGGCTCGCGTTTCACCCTCGAGCACGAGCCAATAGGAGAGATCGTCCGCCGGCATTACCAGCACAGAACCGGCCGGCGCCGTAACGCGCTCGACCTGCTCTACGCTGTGGAGCTGCTCGAAAGGGGTTTCCGCGAAGGGGAGGGTCTGGTGCAAGGCCTCGGCCACTTGCTGCAGAGGGACCGAATCAATTTCCACCGGTTGTTGACCCTCGTTCATCTCCGCTTTCCGTTTCGTGTCCAATTCATTCCGGATTTTGCTGGGCTCAGAATCCGGCCAGGTACTGATGGGCAAACTGCACCGCGATCGAACCCTCGCCCACCGCCGAAGCCACGCGCTTGATCGAGCCATGGCGCAGATCGCCGGCTACGAAAACTCCAGGCACGCTGGTCTCCAGCAAAAACGGTTCGCGCTTTTCGCGCCAGCCGTCGGGCATCTTGCCGTCGATGCGCAGATCCGGTCCGGCCAGCACAAAGCCCTTGGCATCGCGCAGAATCTGCGCCGGAAGCCAATCCACACCCGGCGCCGCGCCAATAAAGACAAAGAGCGACACAGCCGGAACGACCCAATCCCCCCGCGGTCCGCGCAGCCGGATCGATTCCAGGTGGCCGTTGCCGATGGCTTCGGTCACCTGCGTTCGCGGCTCCAACACAATATTCGATGTTTTGGCGATTTCATCGATTAAGTATTTCGACATGGTGGCCGACAAACCCTCGCCGCGGACCAACATCGTTACCTTAGTGGCGTATTTTGAGAAATGTAGAGCGGCCTGGCCGGCCGAGTTGGCGCCGCCGACGATGAAAACTTCCTCACCCTTACAGGCCAGCGCCTCAGCCAGCGCCGCCCCGTAATATATGCCGCAGCCGGTCAGTTGCTCGGCCCCTGGGATATCGAGCTTCCGGTAGCGGACGCCGGTCGCCAGCAGCACCACATGGCTGGACACTTCGCGTCCATCGGCGAGGCGCACATACCGGAATTGGCCGTCAATGCGCAATCCGGTCACGCGCTGGGTGAGAAACTCCGCTCCCAACCGCGCCGCCTGGCTGTAGGCGCGCCGGCCCAGGTCGGCTCCGGTGATTCCCGCCGGAAATCCCAGGTAATTCTCGATTCGCGAGCTAGAGCCGGCTTGCCCTCCCGGGGCCTCGGGCTCGATGACCAGCGTGCGCAGCCCTTCACTGGCTCCGTAGACGCCCGCGGCGAGCCCCGCCGGTCCGGCGCCCACCACTACCATCTGGTAGAACTCCTCAGCCGCCCGCGTGCGCAGGCCCACGCGGCCAGCCAGATCTTCCAGATCGGGATCGACCGCCGAAGAGCCGTCGGGGAACAGCACGACCGGGATCCGGTCAACGCTGAAACCCTTCTCTTGCAGCAGCTTGGCCGCTTCTTCGCCGGCCGCGGCGTCGATGAACCGGTAGGGAACGTGGTTGCGCGAAAGGAAGTTGCGCAGCTGATAGTCCCGCAGCGACCAGCGGCTGCCGATGACGCGCAGCCCTTCGAACTTGGGCTGATAGCCGGCCTTCCAGTCCAGAAGCAGGTCGTCGAGCACCGGGTAGAGCTTTTCTTCGGGGGGGTCCCACGGCTTGTTCAGGTAGTAATGGATGCGAGCCGTATTGATGGCGCGGATGGCCGCCTCGGTGTCGGCGTAGGCGGTCAGCAGCACCCTCCGGGCATCGGGATAGATCGGCCGCGCCCGCTCCAGAAACTCGACCCCCGTCATGCCCGGCATGCGCTGGTCGCTCAAAAACAACGCCACCGGCTCATCGCGGGTCTTCAACTGGGCCAGTGTGTCCAAGGCCGCCTGGCCGTTGCCGGCGCGCATCACCCGGTATTCGGCGCCGTATTCCCGGCGCAGATCCTGCACCACGGCTTCCAGGACGCTTACGTCGTCGTCGATTGCCAGCAGAATCGGTCTTGCCATACAGGAATAGTTTAGGGCCTGTTCC
>JASHTH010000311.1 GCA_030040655.1 Acidobacteriaceae bacterium
GGCGCACACGCGGTTCCCGGCTTACGACAAGGCAGCCGAGGTGGCCAAGCGAGCAGCGCGCCCGGAGACACAGGAAGCGGGCATCATGGCGGCAAGTTCGCAGCAAGATCCCGGAATGCAAGGAGCGGTTCCCACGCCGGGCCCCGTGGACGACAAGGACCGGCAGGCGAGGTTGCAGCGAATGAATAACGAGGACCCGAACGCGACAACAAGAGAGCAGGAAGAGGCGCTCGAGGAGAAAGATAGGAATTCACTGCCCGGCACCAAGGTGACGCCCGACCAGCTTTACCTTCGCCGCGTCACTCTGCGCCAAGGGAGCTTTGCCGAGGGGTTTGTCTACTTCAGAAAGCCAAAGGGATCGAAGCTGAACATCGGTTCGGGTGATCTATTGTTTGAGGTCGACATCCCGGTGAACGGCGTCGTGTTCCGTTTCAGCTGAAGTTACGAATCAATCTCCCAATGTTTTGCCGGGTGCCCAGTATCCGTGGCCACCGGCAAGCGTTTTTTGCTTGCTGGCGTAGAGGTCATGGCCCCGCGAACGGGTCCATGTTCGCGGGGTGGAGATCCCGATTTTGGGACCTAGGAAGCAGTTTTCCTGCGCGGGACCCAAGTCTGGCTCGCTTGCCAAGCTGGCATTTCTTCGGCTGCATGCGGAGAGAGGGGTGATGCGACTCCGATCCGGCCCGGATCGAAGCTGCTGAAACCCCCGAATTGGCGGTAATCCACTCGGAATCCGACGGAGCGAGTCACAATCAAAGTCAAAAGGCCCAGGTCAGTCCCGGGCCTCTTGAATTAGGGCCTGTTAAAACCCCGTCATCAGTGGATCTACAGCTCGGGCTTCTTCTCAGGCTTCTCTTCGGGCTTTGTTTTAGGTTTCTCGCTGGACTTGGCCGCGGGTTTGGCTGCGGGCTTTGGCCCGGCCTTCTCCTCAGGCTTCGGCGCGGGCTTCTCTTCCGGTCTGCCCTCGGATTTCGGTTCAGCCTTGGGCGCGGGTCTTGGCGCGGTCCTTTCCTCAGTCCTTGGCACGGGCTTTGGAGCAGCCGACTCAAGTTTTGGTGCTGGTTTGGGCGGAGGCGCCGCCTCGGGCTTTGGGGCAGTCCTGGCCGCAGCGGGCGCGACGGCCGCAGTCTTCGCGGATGCCGTTTTGGCCGCCGCGACAGCGGCTGGCGGCGCTTGGGCCTTGGCCAGCTCGGTCAGCGGCCTCTGCGGCGGAGGCTTGAAGCCGGCCGGCGCAGCGTATTTCTGTTCAGCCAACGGCTTGGCAGCCGCCAGGTTCGTCGGGTGGCCTCCGTTATTCTTGGCGAAGCTGCTCGGGTCGGACCTTGCCGCGGTTAAGTGCTGCTGCTGGAACGTGGTCGGCGCCGTGTGCGCTTCGTGCATGGCGGCCTGCTCGTCGGGCGTGGGCTGGTGTTGTATCCCGTTGGGTCCGCCGTTGTAGGAGACGTTGGTGTTGTTGATGATCGTGGTCTGTTCCACGATGGTCTTGTTGACGTAAACATTGGTAATCACGGTTCTGTTCACGTTGACCACGGCGGTGTTATAGGCAAACACGCCTCCGTTCCAGGCACCGCCGGCAAAGCCGATGCCCATGTATCCGCCGCCGTAATTCACGCCGCCATAGAAGCCGATATGCGGTCCCCAATAGCCCTCATGAAAGAGGAACTGCCCGCTGGACCAGCCCCAATAGCCGGGCGTCCAAAGCGCCCCCACGTAGGGCGCCGGCACCCACACGCCGGGAACCCAGTAGAAGCCGCCAAGACCCCAGTGCCAGTAGCCAGGCGACCAAATGAGATTCGGGGCGGGGCAAGGAGGCTGCACGTAGACCGGCAGCGGCGGAGGCGCAACCGCGACCGTGATGACCGCGGCCGCAGGTGGCGGAGGTGGGGGCGTCTCAACGGGCTCCCACTTTGCGCCGTCCCAGACAAACGGTCCGGTTCTGACCGTGCCCGGTGGAATTTGACCAGGTTCCTGCGTTTGGGCCGCAGCCGCAAAGACGACAAGTGCCAGCACAAGCCAGCGCGCTGAACGTATTGATGCCATTCGAATTACCTCCTCAATCTTTTGTCTTCATCAGGTTCGCTTCAACCCGCTTTTATCTGGGCGAATTGAAGATTGAGAGCAAATGTGGCAGGTGTAATCTACTCTATCTTCAAATCGCGCCGATTCAACCGGCATTTTGGAGGAACGGTGCAAAACCTCCTTTGGGAAGCGGCGGCTGGCTCCGCCCTTGCTAAAGAAACGATCCGGTTGGTGGTCGTCAATTCGGAAATCTGGACTCAAACGCTGGCCATGCAAAGCTGCCAGGGCCCGAGGGTCCAGGGCCTCCGCGAACGAGTCCATGTTCACGAGATGGAGATCCCGATTTTGCGACCTGGAATCTAGGCCGCGCGGTATGCTTTCGATTGCGATTGTACGTTCCTTTGCAATCGATCGATCGCACCCGTCGGAGAGCTTCCCATGAATCGCCTCATCGTCCCGCGCACCGTTCATCTCCTCCTTGCATCGGCATTGCTTCTTGTCATCCCTCCCGCCTCGCCGCAGGCGCAGCCGGGCAGCCAGCCGGAGCCGAATCGCGCCGAGCTGCTCAAGGTGAAGCCGAACATCGCCGGCATTCGCAACGGTCACTTTCTCGAGCCGGATCCGATGGACTTCGCCGACCATGCCGGCTACACCCAGATCTTCGACGGCAAAACCCTCAAGGACTGGGACGGCATGCCGGGCGTGTGGAGCGTGCAGGATGGCGCGATCGTGGGCGAGTCCACCAAGGAGCACAACGCGGGCAACAGCTTCATCGTCTATCACGGCGCCGAAGCGAAGGACTTCGACCTGAAGCTCGAGATCAAGGTGGAGTGGGGTGGAGGCAGCGGCATTCAGTATCGCAGCAGCACCGGCATTCCGCCGGGACGCGTCTCCGGCAAGGGCGAAGCGCCGCTCAATCCGCGCTGGGTCATGATCGGCCCGCAAGCCGACTTCTGGTACCCGGTCAACGACGCAGCGAAACAGTACAGCGGCCAACTTTACTCGCAGAACACTTCCCGAGGCATCATTGCGTGGCGCGGGCAGGTGGTGCAAACGCTGCCGGACAAGCTGCCGCGGCTGGTCGGCGTCATCGGCGACCGCAATCAGCTCGGCGCCTACGTGAAAGACGGCGAGTGGAACCAGTACCTCATCATGGCCCGCGGCGGGGTGATCGTTCACATTCTTAACGGGCAACTTATGGCTGTGCTGGTGGACGACGATCCGGCTTCGTCGAACAACGTTTCCGGATGGATCGGTCTTCAGATCGAGAGCATTCCCTGCAAAGTGTCGTTCCGCAACCTTTGGCTCAAAAAGATCGATTAAGGAGGATTCGAGTACGTCGAGGCTTTGAAAGGGCACGGTGGGAACGCGGAGGGAGCGGGGGTCTTCAGGCCCCTGAATGAAGCCCTCCCAGCGTCGGGCCTTCAGGCCCGGAACGCCCACTTCCCGTGCCCCATCCTTTTCGCCGGTTTTGCGAAAAGGGTGGGATAACAAAAGGCTGGGTACATCCGTTTCCCCCACACATTCACGCCGGTCAAAGCAAATCGGCGAGTGGCGGAAACGTCAGCAACAGTGCAAGACCGAGCAGCACGTAGGCAATCGCATTGGTGCGCGCCATCGGCACGTCCCGGTTTCGCCATCGCCGATCCAGCAGCGCCCACGCAATGAGCCACGCCACGATCGCAACCGTCGTGACGCCGGAGAGCGGCCCTGTGGCCTTGTAGAAGTTGAAGAAGGACTTCAGAGCGGGCGACTTGTCCGCAGCGACATCGCCAACGCCCAAAACGAACGACCCGATGCCCGCAGCGAGCACCGCAGCCGCGCCCGCGCCGTTCGTCGACGTCGCGCCAGTTCGATTCACCGCGCATCTCCGCGTAGGACCGGAACCGTGCGTCCGCCTTCCACGGGGGCGTGCTTGTTCAGCATCGCCCCGGTAAAGCCGGCCAGCGCAGCGGCCAGGAACGAAATCACGACGAAGTTGAATACTGCCGCGCGCAAGGGCGGAAAACTGCGCAGGTCGCTCCCATACCGCCAAGCGATCGCCGCCGCCATGGTGCTTGAAATCGGAGCAATCCACGCGACGTATTCTTTCCACTCCATTCCCAGCGAATGCCACCGGGCCGTCGACGGGCTCGACTTGAGCAGCAACTGTGGAAACGCCGCCAGGTTCGCCGTGCCGGCCGGCGCCGCGGCGCGATACCACGGATACACGATATAAGCTCCCGAAAGCACCGCGAGCCACGCCAGAGCGGCCATTGCGGCAAGATAGTACCTCAGGAATACGGAGTTATGGGATTCCTGGCGGAGTGTGTCGCCCGACTTAGCCCGGTATAACTCGATCAGGGCCCCCGAGAAAGCCAGAAGGTAGAGCGCACCAAACCCCATCCCATGCAGCATGGTCCAAAGGCCGCGCGTGGTAAACTCCATTGCATCCTCCGCATAACTCGATCCCAGATCGATCCCGTTAAAACGGCTGCACGCTCGGCGGCAAATGCAACGCCGCTTGCGGCGGGCCGCCCTTGTCATCGGGCTT
>JASHTH010000039.1 GCA_030040655.1 Acidobacteriaceae bacterium
AAGCTGGCGCGCACCGAGGGCATTCTGCCCGCGCTCGAAAGCGCCCATGCCGTCGCCGAATGCATCCGCATGGCTCCGAAGATGGCCGCGCGTGACATACTGGTGGTGAACCTCTCCGGACGCGGCGACAAGGATATGGGCATTCTGGCCCGCGAATTGAAGCTCTGAGTTGTTCCGTGGTTTACACCGTTTTAGGAAATTCTGTATCCGAAGCCGCAATCGATGAGTCGACGCGACCTGAAGGAGCGGCGACCTTGGGCATCGCAAGAGTGGGCACGCTATTTCCTAAAACGGTCTAGAGACCCAGGTTCCAGCATAAGGACCTGGGATACCGTCGGTTTCTATGGCACTCAGGTTCGATCACAAGCCGGGACTGGTCGTGTATCTCACGGCCGGCGATCCTTCTCTCGAAGGCACGCGGGAGATCGCGCTTGCCGCCATCGATGCCGGCGCCGATGTGATCGAGCTCGGCGTGCCCTTCAGCGATCCGCTCGCCGACGGCCCCGTGATCCAGCGCGCCAGCGAGCGCGCGCTCGCGCGTGGCACGCGCCTCAGAGATGTGCTCGCGCTCGCCGCCGACATTCGCGACGCGCGCCCGGCTGCCGGGCTGATCGTCTTTACCTACTTCAATCCGGTGCTGCGCTATGGGTTGCATCGCTTCGTCCACGATGCCGCGACCGCCGGCGCCGACGGCGTACTCATCACCGACATGATTGTCGAAGAGGCCGGCGAATACCTGGCCGAGATGGAGGGCGCGCATCTGTCGCCCATCTTCCTCGCCGCGCCCACCAGTCCCGACGAGCGGCTCCAGGCCATCGCCGCACACAGTAAAGGCTTCGTCTACGCCATCTCACGCGTGGGCATCACCGGCACGCAGCAGTCGGTTGCTGCCGACGCCGCCGCCCTGGTCGAGCGCATTCGTCGATGGACCACGCTGCCGGTGGCCGTGGGGTTCGGCATCTCCAACGCCGACCACTTCGCCCAGGTGGCGGAGTTCGCGGATGCCGCGGTAATCGGCAGCGCCATCGTCGAGTTGATCGAACGGGCATCCTCCGGCGGACCGGAAGGCGCGTCGGATGCGGTGGCCCGATTTATCAGGGGTCTGCGCATGCCGCACGCGGCGCTGGCCCGATAGCTCGAAAAGACCCCACGCGGCGCCATTGCCGCTGATGAATCTTCAACTCACGCTTCTTTGCAGCCGGAGTACGCGTTGCGCGCCGGCCGCGCCACGAGGGATGGAATGACGCTCGAAGAATTGCGAGATCGAATCGATGCCCTGGATCGCGAACTGGTAGAGCTGCTCAGCGAGCGGGCTCGCGCCGCGCAGATGATCGGCCACTTGAAAGCCGCCACGTCGCTGCCCGTTTACGAGCCGGCGCGCGAGAAGGTGATCTATGCCAACGTGCGCGCGGCTAATAAGGGACCGCTGCCCGACATCGAGCTGACGCATATCTACGAGCGCATCATCGACGTGATGCGGGCCCTGCAGAAGAACGAGTTGGCATCGGAGAGGAACGCCCAGGTGGCTTCCGCCGCGGCAGACGCAAGCCGCGGAGACGCCAAGGGCCACGCCACCGGCGCGCAGGCGCCCGAGACGGGAAACAGGCCATGATCGTAGCCATGCAGGAAAAGGCCACCGAAGACCAGATCGACGCGGTCATCGACGCGCTGGTCGAAGCCGGCGTTAACGTGCATCGCACCACGGGCGCCTCGCAAACCATTCTGGCCGCCGTGGGACAGACGTCGAATCTCGACCCGCACAAATTCGAGCTGCTCTCCGGCGTGCTCTACGTCCACCGCATCAGCTCGCCCTACAAGCTCGCCGGCCGCGGCTTTCGCCCCGAAGGCACGGTGGTCGAGTTCCGCAACGGCGTCAAAATCGGCAACCAGCGCGTCGCCGTCATGGCCGGCCCATGTTCCATCGAAAATCACGACCAGATTTTCGAAACCGCCGCGCGCGTCAAAGCCGCCGGGGGAACGTTTCTGCGCGGCGGCGCCTTCAAGCCGCGCAGTTCGCCCTATGCCTTTCAGGGCATGGGCATTCCCGGCCTCAAGCTGATGCGCGAAGCCGCCGACGCGCACGGCCTGCTCACCGTGAGCGAAGTCATGGAGATCTCGCAGATCGAGCCCATGTTCCCCTACATCGATCTCTATCAGGTGGGCGCGCGCAATATGCAGAACTTCAACCTGCTGCGCGAGCTCGGCCAGGTGCGCAAGCCGGTGCTGCTCAAGCGCGGCATCGCCGCGACCATCGAGGAACTGCTGCTCTCCAGCGAATACATCATGGCCGGCGGCAACTACAACGTAATCCTCTGCGAGCGCGGCATCCGCACCTACGAGACCGCCACGCGCAACACCATGGACATCTCGGCCATCCCTATCGTGAAAAAGCTCTCGCACCTGCCTATCGTCGGCGACCCCTCGCACGGCACCGGCCGCCGCGACATGGTCGCCCCCATGGCGCGCGCCGCGGTAGCCGCGGGTGCCGACGCGATCCTCGTCGAAGTTCACCCCAACGCCGACAAGGCCGCTTCCGACGCTGCGCAGACGCTCTACCTCGAGCAGTTCGATCAACTCATGTGCGAGCTGCGCGTCATTGCGTCGGCCGTGGGACGGGAGTTGTAAGAAGAGCAGCGTCAGGGAGCTAGCGTTGTTAGAGGAGCGAGCGGAGTTGGCCGAGTTCGCAT